>DASTVC010000592.1:0-3381 GCA_035759295.1 Longimicrobium sp.
CCTGGATCTCCCGCTCGGTACGCTCCGGCGTGAGAAAGTCGCGGTAGATGTCGACGAACGTCTCGTCGAAGTAGCCGTCCCACCAGCCGCGGTTGGTCACGGCAGCACGTCCAGCAGGTCGTGGATGCCGCGGATGCGCTCGCAGTCCTTGTCGTCCCACTTCCACAGCGGGTCGATGAGGATGGCGCGCATCCCGGCCGCGCGCGCGCCCTGCACGTCGATCTCGTAGATGTCGCCCACGTACACGGCTTCCCGCGGCGCGACGCCCATCCGCTCCAGCGCGTGGTGAAAGATGCGCGGATCGGGCTTGTCGATGCCGACCAGGCCGGAATCGATCACGATCTCGAAGTGCTCGCGCAGACCCACGGATTCCAGCAGCGGGTCGATGCGGCCGTCCGCGTTGCTGATCACGCCCAGCCGGTAGCCGCGGCGCTTTAGCTCGTCCAGCGTCTCGGCGGTGCGCTCGCGGACGTTGCCCCACAGGTTCTTTTCCGCGTGCCGCGCGAACATCCGCTGCGCCAGCGCCGGAAACGCGTCATCCTCCACACCCACACGGCGAAAGATCTCGGAGAAGAACATCTTTCCGCGCGCGCGCTCGTCCAGGTTGCCGGCGCGGGCCATCTGGTCGAACAGGAGCTTGGTGTCGTATTCCGCCGCCATCAGCCCCTCCATGGTGGTCTCCACGCCGTGCTCACGCAGCGTTTCCACGATGTACGGGTGGTCCAGCCAGATCAGCGTGTTGCCGGCATCGAACAGCACTGCCTTGGTCTCGGTCATCAGGGCGCCGCGGGTACGAAAGGACGATCGCGAGCGATTCAACCGCTCGCGATCGACAAGATGCACCCCCGGCGCCATCCGCGCGACACGCGCCCGCGGAGAAACACTTGCTTACCGCCCGGGGCGCGGACATTTTTCCGTTTTCCGCACCTCTCGCCCCACCACCGCGTCCGTCCGATGAAGAACCTTCTCGCCCTGTTCGCCGCCGCGCTCCTCGCCTCTCCCGCCGCCGCACAGACCAGCCGCCCGGTGCAGGTGGGCGACTTCTGGCTGGAGCTTTCCGTCGATCCCATGACGGACCGGCCAGGCGGCATTCTGCTCGTGGAGGCGACGGAATCCACCACCTTTCAGCCGGTGACGTTCGGGTGGGTGTGCACGGAGAACGGGCTGGAGGTGGCGTTCAGTCCCGGGCGATACATGGGACGCGAAGGGGCGACGGTGCAAGTACGGTTCGACCAGAACGAGCCGACCGCGCCGTTCCCGTGGATGCCCGGGAACGATCCACGCTATGTGTTCGTCCCCCAGGAATACATCGCCGATTTCACCGACCGCGCGCTGGAAGCCACCCGGCTGGTGGTGCGCGCCTGGGACGGCATGGACAACGTCTACACCTACACGTTCAGCATGCAGGGGCTCACCCGCGGGCTGCGGCGGCTGCCGTGCGCGGGATGGGTATTCGAAGAAGGGTGACGGGCGGCCGGGCAGAACACCCGGCCGCCAGGGCGGCACCCCACCACGGCGTGGAGCAACGCACGTCGTCTCGCCGCGACTCGTCCATCCAGGGAAGGCGCACCGATGCATTCCGCGCATTCCCCTTGCCGGCCGCCAGCATCCCTCGGCCTCGTTCGATTGATCCTCGCGTCCGACTCTACGGCAGCGGCTGCCAGATATCGGGCGAGGGGTCGCGGCCGTTGGAGTACTTCAGGACGAACATCACGAACTCGTCCTCCGTCATCCCCGAATCCGGGGGCGGCGCCATGGTCGTGCTGGCGGCCAGGAGGGTGGGCGTCATGTCCCACCGCCAGCCGCCATCCTCCCTGCGGAAGTAGACGCCGTCTCCCCCCATCCAGATGACCGCCTGGTCGCCCTCGCCGTACACCTCCGCTTCGGCCAGGACCCCGCCGGCTTCAGCATCCTGGGCCACCCAGCCCTCGTCGATGGTGTAGGCGAACGCAGCGTCACCGGCCAGCGCGCGCAGGTCCGCGGCCGGCACCCGGTGGCGATACATCAGGATCATCATCCGCTCCATCAGCGGCGCCGCGCGCACCTGCGTCTCGGGCGCTGAGACGGCCAACTGGGCCATGCGGGCGTAATAATCGCGCGTTCCGCGGCTCACCAGCCGCGCCGCGGCCGTCCCCTCCCGGCTCCCCGCGGCGGAGATGTACGCCTGTGCCGCGGCGCGAACCGCCTGTGCCTCCGCGGGTGCCAGCGCCGGATACGGCGGCCCCGGCTCATCGGGCGGGATGGTGTCCTGCGCGGCGGCCGGCGTGACGTGGGCCAGGACCAGCACAGCGGCGGCCATCGAAAGAGCGGAACGAATCGAGAGCACCATCATCGATCAAGGGAAGCGGGTGAGTGAGCGGCGGGAACGGATGCAGCGTCCCAAGAATGCCCGCCTCACATCCCTTGCGCAACGATGTCGATCCGCCCGAGCATCCGCCTACTTGCGAGCCCGCCGCGCGTAGTCTATCTGTTTGTTTGCAGCATCATCTCCCACGAACGGCGCCGCACCCGCCTCACCGCGGCGGCCGCGGGGGATTTCCATCCGCGAACCAACCCCGGCGGGAGCGGCACCCCTTTGGCGCAGCCCGTGGACGTTTCCCTTTCCGTAAACGGCGCCCCGTACCGGCGCGTGGTAGAGCCGCGCCTGCTGCTGAGCGACTTTCTCCGCGGCGAGCTGGGCCTCACCGGCACGCACGTGGGATGCGAGCACGGCGTCTGCGGCGCGTGCACCGTGCTGATGGACGGCGAGGCGGTGCGCTCGTGCCTGGTGTTCGCGGTGCAGGCGGACGGCGCGCAGGTGGTCACGGTCGAGGGGCTGGACTCCGCGGGCGAGCTGCATCCGCTGCAGGAGGCGTTTCGCGACGCGCACGGGCTGCAGTGCGGGTTCTGCACGCCGGGTATATTGATGTCGATGATCCCGTTCCTGCGCGACAACCCGCACCCCGACGAGCCGACGATCCGCGAGGCGCTGTCCGGCAACCTGTGCCGCTGCACCGGCTACCAGAACATCGTGCAGTCGGTTGCCCTCGCCGCGGAGCGGATGCGCGGCGCGGACAGCGGCGCCGTGTCGCCGGCGGAGCAGGTGCTGGGGAGCTAGGCCCTCACCCGGCGGGGCCCTCACCCGGCTCGTTCCTCGCCTGCCCTCTCCCACAAACTGCGTGGGAGAGGGGATACACGGCACGGGCGGTGGAGTGGCTTGGACAGGGCAGGCGCGGGATGGTGGGCGCCGCGTCTTCGACGCGGGGGCCCTCTCCCCCGCCGGGGCCTTTTGCTCGTTCCTCGCAACGGCCCGGCGACCCCTCCCCCAAACTGCGGGGGAGGGGTGGTGCAGGGCAGCCTCTGGAGCGGGATCGAAGTCTCCCCTCTCCGTGAGGAACGAAC
>DASTVC010000593.1:0-2055 GCA_035759295.1 Longimicrobium sp.
ATGAGGAGCATCACCATCAGAAAGGTCCAGCTTCCCTCGTCGCCGCCCATGGTGCCGGCGTCCAGCGTGCGCATGAGGCCGGCCCAGGCCACGTCGGGGAAGCCGCGGTGGTCCGGGTCCAGCCCCAGCGCCACCACCACGCCCGACGCCGCGGCGATGAGCAGCACCGACGCGAGGAACAGCCACGCGATGAGGGCCACGGGCCCGCGCGACATGGTGTTGTCGAACCAGTACCGGAGCCGGTCGCCGCGGCTGATGTGGTGGCGCATGGAGGGGTGCCGGGGAGGTGGAGGCGGGGAACGCGCGAAGGGGGCCGCGGGAAAGCGGAGGGGCGGCCCCGCGGACGGGCTAATCTTCAGCGCGCGGGCGCCGCCGTCAACGCGGATGATCCGGGGCGGCCGGGAGAGCGGCGAGGGGGGAGAGGGGATGACGGCCTGGTGGGCTGGCGGGCGTCAGCCCACGGGACCGGCCTGCAGCACCAGCCGGCGCACGTCGTCCAGCACGCCGCCGGGGTTCATCACGTGCTGGTGAGCCAGGGAGAGTAGCTCCGAGGCCATGCCGAACTCGGCGTCCTCGCGCGCAACGGAGAACGCGAGCAGCTCCACGCCGCTGTCGTCCTTGAGCCGCACGAAGACGGCGCCCTCGCGCCCCTCGAAGACGTGCACCACGTACGGGCCCAGGTCGATGAAGACGTCCCTGCCACCCGCAAAACGGGTGCGCTGCCAGTTCGCCTCGCCAGCCTGCGTCTTCTGGAGCAGGGCGGCGATGATGTCTCGTGCTTCCTGGGGAATCATAGGGCTTCCACTTTCTCGAACCGCAGCTGCTCGGTCCATCGCGACATCGTGTCCATGTGCCGCGAGAGAAGCCGGCTCACGTCCACGAAGCTGGGCAGCTCCGCCCCGCGGTGCACTGCCTGCTCCAGGGCTTCCTGCACGTTCACCACGTCGTCCAGCATCCTTCGAATCTCGCTGCGGTTGGCGGTGGATTCAAGACGCTCCCGGAGCCGGTTGAGCGCTTCGCGGCATCCGCGCAGCGTGGTGATGGCGGCGTGCGTCTGGCGGGTTTCCAGCGCGCGCAGGACCGCTTCGAGGTCTTTGCGGATGAACATCAGGTCGCCCGCCGTCACACGGGTGGAGACAGCCTTTACAGCCGCGAGCGCCGCACTGCGCGCGGCCTGCGCGGCCGTTCCCGCGTCGCGGGCGCGGTCCTTGGCGGCGCGCGCCTCGCGGAAGGTCACGTACAGCCCCGCGAGCGAGAGGACCGTTCCCCCCACCGTAAAGCTCCATCCGGACCAGTCGAACCAGTCGCGTGCGCCGGCGAGCGCGAGCATGCAGGACCCCTCGAGGGAGAGCGCGAAGGCCGTTGAAGAGCGGCCGTCCACGATCATCGCTTTTGCGGTTTTGCGCAAGGGATCACACCGTCCTTTACGAAGCTCGTCCGCGACCGGGCGCTTCGGTGCCGATCCCTATAGGCCCATCCGAAAAGAAACGCGGAGAGGCCGCACCCCTCCGCGTCCCTACGCGCCGGATGCGCGGCCGGTTAGAACCGCGGGTCGTAGCGGATGGGGACCTCGCGCGTCCAGGCGTCGTTGCCGTCGGCACAGGCCATCAGGTGCGCCGTCATGGGGCGGCCGCGGGTCACGCTGCGGATGGCCGCCCGGTCCGTGATGCGCACCACCAGCGCCGTGTCGCCCACGGCGAACGCCGCCACGGACGACGTGTCCGTCACCTGCACGGGCACCGCGGGCGTGCCGCCCATCTGCGCGATGGTGGGCCGCGCGTGCTCCAGGATGGGCGAGATGGACCGGCCCGGGTCGCGGAACGACGCCGGGGCGGAGCCGCGCACGTCGATGCCGCTCCACGGCTCGCCGCGGTCCAGCCGCACCGACCACGCGTACGACCGCCCGCCCGCGCCCGTCCCGGCGCACGCCCAGCTCGTGGCGGCCGCCGCGGGAAAGCGCACTACCATCTCCTCCGGCGCCACGGTCACCTCCGCGTCGCGCGCGATCTCCTCCCCGCCCATGGCCGACGCCACGGCACCGCATCCGCCGGCGAA
>DASTVC010000594.1:0-3981 GCA_035759295.1 Longimicrobium sp.
CGGAATTCGGATGCCATGGTGCGGTGCTCTCTCGGAGTTCGGAATCCGCCACGGCGCCGCGGGTCTCCGCGGCGCCGTTGCAGGCTATTCCCTATTCCCTGTTCCCTATTCCCTAACAAACCGCGCCGCGGACCCGGAGGCGCGCGGCGCGGCGTCGGTCGCGCGGATCAGACGTTCGCGCCCAGCACGCGCATGGGCTCGCGGACGGCTTCGGCGCTCTTTTCCAGCGCCGCCTTCTCGTCGTCCGTCAGCGTAACCTCGATCACCTGCTCCAGCCCCGTCTTCCCCAGCTTGCAGGGCACGCCCAGGAAGATGCCGGTCATCCCGTACTCGCCTTCCAGCCAGGCGGCGCAGGGAAGGATGCGCTTCTTGTCCTTGACGATCGCCTCCGCCATCTGGACGGCGCCGGACGAGGGCGCGTAGTAGGCGGATCCGGTCTTGAGGTACTTCACGATCTCGGCGCCGCCGTTGCGCGCGCGGTCCACGATGGCGTCCAGCTTGTCCTGGTCGATCAGCTGCGTGATGGGGATGCCGCTCACGGTGGTGTAGCTGATCAGCGGCACCATGGTGTCGCCGTGGCCGCCCAGCACCATCGCCTGGATGTCCTCCACCGAGACGTCGATGGCCTCGGCCAGGAACGAGCGGTAGCGCGCCGTGTCCAGCACGCCCGCCATGCCGATGATGCGCTCGCGCGGAAAGCCGGTCGCTTCCTTCGCGACGTAGCACATCACGTCCAGCGGGTTGCTGACCATGATGATGATGGCGTCGGGGCTCACGCGGGCGATGTTCTCGCACACCTGGCGCACGATGCCGGCGTTGGTGTTCAGCAGGTCGTCGCGGCTCATCCCCGGCTTGCGCGCGATGCCGGCCGTGACGATGTAGATGCCGCTGCCAGCCGACTCTTCGTAGCCGTTGCTGCCCACCAGGCGCGTGTCGAAGCCCTCGACGGGCGCCGACTCCCACTGGTCCAGCCCCTTGCCCTGGGGAATTCCTTCGGCGATGTCGATGAGCACCACCGTACGCGCCAGCTCCTTTTCGGCGACGCGCTGGGCGGCCGTCGCGCCCACGTTCCCCGCCCCAACCACCGTGATCTTGTCTATCATCTTCAGGCCGATGTGCGAGTGTTTCCGGGCCGCCGGTCAGTGGTCCGCGTGCGACTGCATCAAGAGGGCCGACGGTGGCGGCAACATACCGGAGCCCTCGCGCGGTGTCAACGCGAAGTGCCGTGTTTCTTTGCGTCGTGTTTCAGGGGGATTTGGGGAGGACGACGGCACGTCTCCGAAACGGTTTCGCGAGCAGCCGGCGCCCCCCTCTCCCGGCCTCTCCCCCATAAACTGCATGGGGGAGAGGTGACGCGACCTGGCAGACCGTCGCAGCGCCCCCCCGACGCAAACAACCCCTCCCCCGCAGTTTGGGGGAGGGGTCGACCGCCGTCGCGAGGAACGAGCGAAAAGGCCGGTCGGGGGTGAGGGCCCCGCGGCAGCGCGCCGCCTGCGTTCCTCCGGATAATCACTTGCCATAGGTCCGTCTAATCCTCACCTTTTGCAGCGCCCGCCGCCGTATCCTCCTCCCGATCGAAAGCCCACCGATGCGCCGTGTCCATCTCCTGATCGCGATCGTCCCTGCCCTGCTCCTTGCCGCGTGCACCGTGAAGGTGGAGCGCGGGCCGTCCGCATCCGCCGGGCCGCCGTCGGAGGCGGAGCGCATCGTCCAGGCGCAGGTGGACGCGTTCAACCGGCGCGACGTGGACGCGTTCATGGCCACGTACGCGGCGGACGCCATCCACTGGGCCTATCCGTCGGACACCACCTTCAACGGCGCCGCACGCATCCGCGCGCACTACACGGAGCTGTTCTCCGACCCCGATGCCTCGCGGCTGCACGCCACGGTTCGCAAGCGCATGGTCCAGGGCCCCTACGTGATCGACGAGGAGTACATCGTCGGGCTCCCCGCGGACGATCCGCACGTAAGCGTAATCATCTACGAAGTTCGCGGCGGCCTTATCCGGAACGTGTGGTTCGTCGAGGACCTGTAGCGCGCGGTTGCCCGTCCAGGCGCGCGTTCGCATCTTATGTCTCATCCGGCTCCTCACCCGCGCAGCCGATCAATCATGATGGAATCGTCCCCCATGCGCATCATCCACCTCTGCCTTGGCGTTCTGCTCGCGGGCTGGACCATGCCCGCCGTCGCACAGCCAGACCCGGAGGTCACGGAGGCGGAGCGCGTGGTGCAGGCGCGCCACGACGCATTCAATCGAAAGGACGTCCTCGCGCTGGTGGCGGCGTATGCACCGGACGCCGTGCTGGTTGAGTCCGAGGACACGGTGCACGGTGCCATGGCGCTCGGCCGGGCGTACAAGGAGCAGTTCATGTTCATGCCGCGCCTGCAGGTGGAGGTGCGCGAGCGCAGGACGGAGGGGCGCACGGTGGTGGAGGAGCTGCTCTATCGCGGCTTTCCGTGCGGGGGGACATTCTCGGCGCGGGTGACGTACGAGGTGGAGGACGGCCGCATCCGCACCGAGACGAGCGCGGTTCTGCACGACGACGTGGTGCCTGCGCTCTACGCCGGGCCCGCACCCACCTGCTTTCCGCCCGGGCTTCCCGCCGACAAGCCCTGAGCCGCACCCCTCCGCCATCCATGGCCGTTCGCCGGGTTGCATGCGCTTCGACCAGACCCCTGAAGCACCCATCGCCGACCCCACAGCGCCGATAGCGACCCCCGGATCATGGCCGGAGCCCGCGGGTACACGTGCCCCGCGCCGCCGGCTCCGGCCGTCCACGGGACCGCGCCCACCCCGGGTCGCCGCCTTTTCCGGCTGATTCACCCGCCCCGCCGCACGACCTTTTCCCCACTCCGCCATGGCCATTCGCGAAGGCCGCTGGGACTGCCCCAGCTGTGGCAGCAAGGCAGTGTACGGACGCCACGTGGACTGTCCGGGATGCGGCAGGCCGCGCCCCGCGGGCATCCGCTTCTACCTGACGGAGGACGCCCCCGCCATCGTGGACGCCGCGCAGCTGGCCGAGGCGCGCGCCGGCGCCGACTGGATCTGCGAGCACTGCCAGGCCAGCAACCGCGCCACGATCCAGACCTGTGCCGGATGCGGAGCGGCACGCGGCACGAGCCCCACGCAGCCTGTCCAGGACTTCGGAATGGGGGCGGTGCCGCGCACCGGCGCATCCACGGAGACATCCGCCAGCGCCCCGGCCGCGGCTCTCGGCACCATCCCCGCACAACCCGTCTATGCCGCCGGTACGGGTGCGACGACAGGCACCGGCACGCCCACGGCGGCACCCGCCGGCGGGCTTGCCGCGGCGCGCGGGTCGCGGTGGATCCTGCCCGCGGTGGCGGCCGTGTTCGTGGGGCTGTGCGTGCTGATCGGCTGGGCGGCGTCCACGGAGGCGTCGCGCGGTCCGGACCCTCTCTACAGCTACGTGCCCACGCCGCCGGTGCCCGCCGTGGTGGAAGGCAAACGGTGGGACCGCCGGATCGAGGCGCGCCTTCTCAGTGCGCTGATCCCCGGCCAGGGGTACGCGCTCCCGGAAGGCGCGCGGGTGCTCACCACGCAGCAGCAGCGTACCGGCGACAGGCGGGTGGTGGACCACTACGTCACCAGCACGCGCCAGGTGGAGCGCACCGTCTCCGTTCCGGACGGCTACGAGACGGTGACCGAGGAGGTGGAAGAGACGGTGGAGACGGGCACCCGGACGTACACATGCGGACAGAGAGACCTGGGCAATGGGTACTTCGAGGACCAGGAGTGCAGCGAGCCGGAATACGAGACGCGCACCCGCACCGTCAGCCGCCGCCAGCCGCGCTACCGCGAGGAGACGCGGATGGAGACGGTGACGGATCGCACGCCGGTATACCGGACGGTCCCCGTTTACCGCACCTGGTACACGTGGAACCAGCCCGTCTGGCGCGACACCGTCTACCTGGCCTCCGGCGACACGACGCAGCCCGAATGGCCGCAGGTGGAGCCTT
>DASTVC010000595.1:0-4385 GCA_035759295.1 Longimicrobium sp.
CGGGCGGGTTCAGCGGGGGGAGCGGCAGCGGCGGCGCGGGGAGCGGAAGCGACCACGAGCTGTCGGTGGACGTGGAGTACGAGAGCGCGGACGGCGACAACTGGAGCCGCGTCATCCGCCGCACGCTGGACCTGGACGGCGAGCCCGACGGCCTTCCCGCGCAGCTCACGCTGGACGACAACGACGAGGGCGAGCGCGAGGTGCAGCTGCGCGCCGACTACGTGCGCCCCTGGGGCCAGGGCGGCAGCCTGGAGATCGGCTACCAGGCCCGCGTGCAGGACACGGACGAGGACCGGGTGCTGCAGGTGTTCGACAACGACCAGGTGATCCAGGCGCCGACGGAATCGACTCTCACCGGCTTCGGCTACCGCGAGACCTTTCACTCGCTGTACGGCACGGCGTCGCGGACAATGGGCAAGCTGAACGCGCAGGTGGGGCTGCGGGCGGAGCGGGCGGACACGCGCCTGACGGTGCCGGAGACGGACGAGGAGTTCGAGAACGGGTACTTCAGCCTGTTTCCCAGCGCCAACCTGCGCTGGGACCTGGGCGGCGGGCGCGACGTGCGGCTTTCGTACTCGCGGCGCGTGCGGCGTCCGCAGCCGGGGATCCTGAACCCGGTGGACCGCTCCAACGACCCGCTGAACCGGTACGTGGGCAACCCCGACATCGACCCGCAGTACACCAGCTCGCTCAGCCTGGAGACCAGCTGGACCAGCACCTTCGGCACCCTGCGCTTTTCGCCGTACTACCGAAAGACGACGGACGACTGGACGCAGATCAAGACGGTGGACGCGCAGGGTGTATCGACCGTGACGTGGGAGAACCTGGCCTCGGTGGAGTCGTACGGCAGCTCGCTCACGGCCTCCATCCGCCCCATCGGGGGGATCAGCGGCAACGTGAGCGTCAGCGGGTCGCGCGAGATCCGCAACGCCAGCAACCTCTCCACCGACTACTCGGGAGATGCCATGCGGTGGAGCGCGCGCGGCAACCTGAGCGGCCGGATCACGGAGAAGCTGGCCGTGCAGGCGATGGGCTACTACACGCCGGCGCGCGACGTGCCGCAGGGCCGCATCAGCAGCTCGCTGATGACGCACGTGGGGCTGCGCCAGACGTTCCTGAAGGACCGCGCCACGGTGAACCTGATGGTGACGGACCCCTTCAACCTGTACCGCTCGTCGTTCGAGACGCGCGACCCCACGCACATCCAGATCGGCCGCAGCCGCTGGAGCGCGCGCTCGGCGGTGCTCAGCTTCTCGTACAGCTTCGGCAGCCCCCCCAAGGACCGCCGCAGCAACGACGAAGAGGAGCAGGCGGACGAGCAGGTCATCCGCTGATCGCCTTCCTCCACCCGTCACAACCGAGCCGCCGGCACGATCCCCGTGCCGGCGGCTCTCGTTTGATTCACGGCCACCGCCGTTTAGCGATCGCCCACCACCGGTTGGAGTTTTACGGCAGCAGCAGGGTGGCGATCGCGATCAGGGTGTCGGCGTCGGCGGGGGCGATCTTCTTGCCGCGCTGCGCGTTCACCTCGTTGATGTACGCCTGCAGCGAGCCCCGCGCGGCGTCCAGATCGCCCCGAGCAAGGGCGCGGGCCGCGGCCTGCAGCTTTACGCACAGCGAGTTCGCCACCCCGTGGTGCGGCACCAGCTGCCGCGTCAGCTCGCACAGCCCGTCCAGCGTGACCGGCGTGTAGGTGACCTGCGCCAGGTAGTCCAGCGCGGTGGGGCCGGTGAAGTTGCCCACCTCGATCTCCAGCACGTTGGTGCCCGCCAGGAAGAACGCCGGGTTGGCGGTGGCAAATCCCTCCGCCGGGTCCTGGAAGTTGGGGAAGATCTCCGCGGCCGGCTGGCTTCCCACCAGGTTTCCGTTCAGCCGGATCACCGCGTAGTTGTCCGCGTGCACCCGGATGTCCAGCGACGGCGCGGCGAAGCCGGCGGGGAGGGTAAAGGTGGCGCGGTAGATGGACGACTGCCCGTAGCCCACGAAGCCGGACGGGGCAATCCAGTGGCTCCCCGCCAGCGGGGCGGCGTACGAGGGGTGCCCGACGACGATGTTCGCCGGCTGGAAGGTGGCTCCGCCGTCGGTGCTCACGGGATTGGCGGCGTCCACCCCGCCGATGGGGCCGGCTCCGCTCACCAGGGTCAGCGTCACGGGCGCCACGGCGCGCAGCGGGCCGCCGGACACCGCGGCCGGGGGCGCGGTGGGGGCCGGGTCGCAGGCGGCCAGCGCGGACAGGGTCGCCGCCATCGCCAGCAGGCGGCCGGAACGGGGATGCATGGATCGGTGCGACATGAAGACCTCCGGGAGAGAAGATGAGGTCTCCCCGGGCGGCGGACGCGGCAACGCAGGTGGAAGGCGCGGACGTCGCGCGGGGAGCGGGTTCGGGGCCGGTGAGAGGGAAGCCCCGGAGAGACAGCACCGGCGGGCCAATGCATGGGGCGGGCCAGGCGAAAAGATGGCGTTCCGACTGGATTTCTGTCCGCCTGAGTCACCGTCTCCCCGGATGAGCCGGGGCGTGGGGAGTACATGCCGGGACACGAGCGTCCCAAGGTCGCCGGGAGGATTGCGCCCCCCCGGCGCCCGTCACTCTTGCGTTTCGCTTCGATTCGGCTTTTATTCGGATACGAACAAATGCCGAAGCACCGGGAGGACGCCGTGGACACGATGACGCTGGACCAGAAGCTCGACCTGCTGATCACGCTGGCGGGGGACGATCACGATGGAGCGGGCGGCAAGGACCGCGCGCTGCCGCCGCGGCTGCGGCACACCAAGGACGTGGGCGCGCTGCGGCCGCTGAACATCCGCGACCTGCGGGTGCCGGGGAAGGGGCAGATGTCGCTGCTGCGCATTCTGATGACCAACGCGTGCAGCTTCAACTGCCACTACTGCCCCATGCGCCGCGACCGCGACATGCCGCGCACGCTACTGAAGCCCGAGGAGCTGGTGCGCATCTTTCTGGAGGCGCACCGCCGCGGCTGGTGCAGCGGCCTGTTCATCACCACCGGCATTCCCGGCAAGCCGGTAAAGGTGATGGACGACCTGATCACCGTGCTGGAGCTGCTGCGCAACCGCGAGGGATTCCGGGGCTACATCCACGTAAAGATGGTGCCCGGCGGCCAGCCCGCGCAGATCGAGCGGCTCACGGCGCTGGCCAGCCGCATCTCGCTTAACCTGGAGGCGCCCTGCGGGCAGAGCCTGACGCAGATCGCGCCGGAGAAGAGCCTGGAGACGTCGCTCACCAGCCTGCACACCGCGCGCAAGCTGGTGCGCCGCGAGCAGGCGGAGCGGCGCGAGGGGCGGCCGGTAGATCCGCTGCGCCCCGGCGGCGGGTCGGGGATGACCATGCAGTTCGTCGTGGGCGCCACCCCCGACACCGACCGCACGCTCATCGACAAGGTGACGGAGCTGTATTCCGCGGGCGGCATCCATCACGCCCACTTCAGCGCGTTCCGCCCCATCCGCGAGACGCCGATGGAGAACGCGCCCGAGACACCCGTGCTGCGCGAGCAGCGGCTGTACCAGGCCGACTACCTGCTGCGCCAGTACGGCTTCGGCGCCGACGAGGTGGTGTTCGATGCGAAGGGCAACCTGCCGCTGGCCAACGATCCCAAGACCACCTGGGCCCTGGCCCACCCCGAGTTCTTCCCCGTCGAGGTGAAGACGGCCGCGTACGAGACGCTGCTGCGCGTCCCCGGCATCGGCCCCGGCGCCGCCAAACGCATCGTCGCCGAGCGGGGGACGACCGTCTTCCGCGGGCTGGCGGACCTGCGCAAGACGGGCGTGGTCACCAACCGCGCGGCCGGCTTCCTTACGCTCAACGGCAAGCGGCTGCAGAGCATCCTGTGGTCCGAGCAGCTGGGCTTCTGGGGGGCGGATGATGACGCCGGCAAGTACCACCTCACCTACAGCGTGAGCCCGGGGACGTTTCGGTGAGAGGGTGAGGGGTGCTCCGGATGATCCTGCGCGAAGGGGCGCGCCCCCTCCGGGCTCGCACCACTCGCCCACCTCCCCCAAAAAACCCTGGGGGAGGTTGGGTGGAATGGTCCGGTACTCGGCGAACGACATCGAACTGGCGCCCGACGGGGCCCCCTCTCCCCCGGCCCCTCTCCCCCGCTACGCGGGAGAAAGGGGAGAATTCGATCGCGTTTCGACAGGCACCACACCCCCGATGCAAACCCCTCCCCCGCAATTTGGGGGAGGGGTCGCCGGCCGTCGCGAGGAACGAGCGAAAGGCCCGGCGGGGGAGAGGGCCCCGCGTCGCAGACGCGGCGCCCACCATCCCACTCCAGCCCGTCCGCAGCGCCCCACCGGCTTGTCCGACGTTTATCCCCTCTCCCACGCAGTTTGTGGGAGAGGGCAGGCGAGGAACGAGCCGGGTGAGGGCC
>DASTVC010000596.1:0-6374 GCA_035759295.1 Longimicrobium sp.
ATCTCCACCTCCACCACGTCGCCCGGCTGCAGGGGGCCTACGCCGGCCGGGGTGCCCGTGGCGATCACGTCGCCCGGCTCCAGCGTCATCACGCCGGAAATGTATTCGATGAGCGTGGGGATGTCGAAGGCCATCTCCGACGCCCGCCCGTGCTGCCGCACCTCGCCGTTCACGCGGCAGACCACCTCCAGCGCGTCGCGGTCGGCAATGTGGTTCAGCGACACCATGGGCCCCAGCGGGCAGAAGGTGTCGAAGCCCTTGGCGCGCGTCCACTGGCCGTCGGTCTTCTGCAGGTCGCGCGCGGTCACGTCGTTCAGCGGGGCGATGCCGGCCACGTGCTCCCACGCGTCCGCCGCCTTCACCTTGCGCGCCGTGCGGCCGATGATGACGGCGATCTCGCCCTCGTGCTCCACGCGCTCGGACTCGGGGGGGAGGACGATGGCCTCGCCGCCGGCGATGATGGCGGAGGGCGGCTTGAAGAAGAGGAGCGGGCGCTCGGGCACCTGGTTGCCCAGCTCGCGGGCGTGCTCCAGGTAGTTGCGGCCCACGCAGACGATCTTGCTCGGACGGTTCACGGACGGTGCACGATCTGGATGTGGATGGATTTGCGGGTTGAATGTAACCCTGCCTCCTAGTTTGATCCAGAAGGTAAACAAATGTGTCTGAACAGGTTCGTGCGCGCTCCTGATCCGAAGGGGACCGGGGCGCTGCGAAATGCCCGACGCGGTGCCCCTCCCCCGGCCCCTCCCCGTTCGTTCCTCACGGAGAGGGGAGAATTCGATCGCGCTTCGACAGATCTCTCTGTGGCCTTCACTAACCCCTCCCCCGCAGGTTGGGGGAGGGGTCGACCGCCGATGCGAGGAACGAGCAAAAGGCCGGTCGGGGGTGAGGGCCTCCGCGGGTGGCGCCGCCTCCGCCGCCCGCGCAGATTCCGGGCTGTGATTTGAATCATCCTGTCCAGAATCAACGAGGATGACGGATACGAACGCAGAGGCGGGCTCGCCCGAGCCGTCGGGGCGCACGCTGGCGCTGGAGCTGGTGCGCGTGACGGAGGCGGCGGCGCTGGCGGCGGCGCGCTGGGCCGGGCGCGGCGACAAGGAGGCCGGCGACGGCGCCGCCGTGCACGCCATGCGGCGCATGCTGGCCACGGCGGACTTCGACGGCGTGGTGGTGATCGGCGAGGGGGCCAAGGACCAGGCGCCCATGCTGTACGACGGCGAGGCGGTGGGGAGCGGGCGCGGCCGGCGTGTGGACGTGGCCGTGGACCCCGTCGAGGGCACCAGCCTGCTGGCCCGCGGCGCGCCGGATGCCATCTCGGTGCTGGGCGTGGCGCCGCGCGGCAGCATGTGGTCGCCGGGGCCGGCGTTCTACATGGACAAGCTGGTGGTGGGCCCGGGCGCTCGTGACGCGCTGCACCCGGACCTGCTGGACGCGCGTGTGGCCGTGGTGCTGGACGCCGTGGCCGACGCGCTGCGCAAGCCGCTGCGCGACCTGACGGTGTTCGTGCTGGACAAGCCGCGCCACCAGGAGCGCATCGCCGCCCTCCGCCACGCGGGCGCGCGGGTGATGCTGCGCACGGACGGCGACGTGGCGGGCGCGCTGATGGCCGCGCGCGAAGGGAGCGGGGTGGACCTGCTGATGGGGATCGGTGGCACACCGGAGGGCGTGATCGCGGCCTGCGCCGTGCAGGCGCTGGGTGGCGCGATGCTGGGCCGCCTGGCGCCGCAGTCGCCGGAGGAGGCCGACGCCATCCGCGCGGCCGGGATGGACGTCTCGCGCGTGCTGACGGCGGACGACCTGGTGGCCAGCGACGACGTGTTCTTCGCCGCGACGGGGATCACGGACGGCGTGCTGCTCCCCGGCGTGCGCTACACCGCGTCCGGCGCCACCACCGCGTCGCTGGTGATGCGCGGCCGCTCCGGCACCGTCCGCACCGTCCTGGCGGAGCACCGCGCGGACAAGCTGCGCGACATCGGCGCGGGGGAGGGGTGAACGGGTGAACGGGTGAACGGGTGAACGGGTGAACGGGTGAACCGGGGGCGGATGATCCGAGGCGTGGATTAACACATCCCACGGGTTGGTCGTCTCCTCCATACACAACGGCCGCCGCGGGTTGCGTGTCCCTCGTCCATGCGATAAACCGTGCGGGTCAGAATCCGCGCAGGCGGATTTCGTGACGTTCCAGCCGCGGTTTCAACCGCCGAGAAACGACCGTCAAGACACTCAGAAGGCTGACGCGAATGCGGCGCAAGGGGCCGGGCGGGGGAGAGCTGCGCAGGCTGCTGCTGGGACTGCTGCTCTTCGGGATGATCGGGCTGATCGCGGAGCTGGCGCTGCTGGAGCACGTGGAATCCGTGTGGCAGTGGATTCCGCTCGTGGCGCTGGCGCTGGGCTTTCTGGCTGGCGCGGCGCTGTTCCTGCGGCCGGTGCCCGCGACGGTGCGGATGTTCCAGGGGATGATGGCGGTGTTCGTCATCTCCGGCGTGCTGGGCCTGTACCTTCACTTTCGCGGCAACGTGGAGTTCGAGCGCGAGATGGACCCGGCGCTGCACGGACTGGCGCTGGTGTGGGAGGCGCTGCGCGGCGCCACGCCCGCGCTGGCGCCCGGCACGCTGGCACACTTCGGGCTGCTGGGGCTGGCGTGCACCTACCGGCACCCAGCCCTGCGCCGGGAGTCGGAAACACGCGGCGCACGGGGCGCCGCATCTATCCATACGGAGAGCCAATGAACCGATCGATTCTTGCCCTTGCGCTCTGCGCCCTGGCCGCCACCGCCGCCTGCGGAAGCAACGACGGCGACGACGCCGACGAGGCCACGCAGAGCACCGCCGAGAGCGTCGGCCCCGCCGCGAATGATTCCGCCGCGGCGCCCGCCGCCGCCGCTCCGGCGCCCGCGCCCGCGACGGCGAGCACGGCGTTCCTGGATCCCAACACCGCCACGCGCGACGAGCTGCTGACGGTGCCGGGCTTTACGCCCGCGATGGCGGACGCCGTCATCGCCGGACGGCCGTACGCGGACATGCGGGGCGTGAACGCCAAGCTCACGGGCCTGACGGACGAGCAGCGCGACGCCGTCTACACGCGCCTGTGGAAGCCGCTGGACCTGAACAGCGCGACGGCCGAGGAAATCGAGCTCATCCCCGGCGTGGCCGGCCGCATGCGCCACGAGTTCGAGGAGTACCGCCCCTACCGCGGCATCGAGCAGTTTCGCCGCGAGATCGGCAAGTACGTCAAGCCCAACGAAGTCGCGCGCCTGGAGCGCTACGTGACCATCGCCTCCTGATCGGCATCGTCACGGATGACGAAGGGCCTCGCGCACGGTCGCGTGAGGCCCTTCTTTCTGGTGAGTCATTCCGATGCCGGGTATCCGTGTCGGCCTCGATCCCGGCGATGACATCCACCGCGAAACTGTCATTTCGAAGGAGGCGCCGCGCGGATCTTTCCCCCACTCCAGGGTGTGGCGCCGACTGAGAAATCTACTGTCGGAGGTTCGTAGCTCGTTCTGAAACGGGGTTTGGCGGACGGGGTCGTTCCTGATTCGCGATGGCGAAAGCCCGGCGGTGCCCGCGAGTCGGCGGCTCGGCGAACAGTCACGAGCGGGTTTGAGTAGATTTCTCAGTCGGCGCCAAAGTGTGGGGCGGCAGACGGTTCCTCGCGGCGCCTCCTTCGAAATGACAGGCTGCGGGCGTCACCCCATCACCTCATCACCTCATCACACCATCACACCATCACACCATCACACCATCACACCATCACACCATCACACCATCACACCATCACAAGCCGGCAATGCTGGAATGGCTCGCGTGCGTCTCCGCCGGGTGCGGAGCGGGCGCGGCGGGAAGCCAGAGGGTGAAGACGGAGCCGGCGCCGGGGGTGCTCTCCACCGTCAGGTCGCCGCCCATCCACCGCGCGAAGCGGCGGCTGATGGCCAGCCCCAGCCCCGCGCCCTCGTGCCGCCGCGTGTACCCGCTCTCCACCTGCACGAAGGGCTCGAAGATGCGCTCCAGCTGCTCGGGGGCGATGCCGATCCCCGAATCCTCCACCCGCAGGCACACCCACTGCCCCGCGCTGGCGCCCGCCGCATGCCCCTCGTCGCGCAGGGCGCAGCTGAGGCGCGCGTGGCCGCCGGGCTCGGTGAACTTGATGGCGTTTGACACCAGGTTCAGCAGGATCTGGTCAACGCGCTGCGGATCGCCCGAGTAGCTGGCCTCTTCGTCGCACTCCGCGGAGAGGGTGATGCTGCGCGCCTCGGCCTGCGGCGCCAGCACCTTCAGCGCGGCCGACACCGCGTCCCT
The DNA here is from genome assembly GCA_035759295.1 of Longimicrobium sp. Lineage (GTDB taxonomy): Bacteria > Gemmatimonadota > Gemmatimonadetes > Longimicrobiales > Longimicrobiaceae > Longimicrobium. The sequence goes on from DASTVC010000596.1 coordinate 4,299, forward strand.
GGCGTGCGCGGTGCGCCGCTCCACCCGCAGCGTCCCCGCCTCGATCCGCGCAAAGTCCAGCAGCTGGTTCACCAGCCCCGTAAGGTGCTGGGTGCTGAAGCGCACCCGCTCCAGCTGCTTTTCCTGCCCGGGCGTCACCGGCCCCTCCAGCCCCATCAGCAGCAGGTCCGTGTATCCCAGGATGGCGTTGATGGGCGTCCGGATCTCGTGCGACATGGTGGCCAGGAACTCCGACTTGCTGCGGTTGGCCGCCTCGGCCTCGTCGCGGGCGGCGTCGGCCTCGGCAAGTGCGCTCTCCAGCTGCTCGTTGCTGTGCTCCAGCTCCTCGGCCAGCGCCTGCGCCATCTCCACCTGCTCGCGCAGCTCGTCGTGGCTGGCCTGCACCTGCGCCGCCATCCAGTTGAAGCCGCGGGCCAGCATTCCCAGCTCGTCGGTGCGGCGCAGCTCCACGCGCGGGGCGTAGTCGCCCTTCGCCACGGCCTGGGCGGCGGCCTGCAGGCGCACCACCGGGCGGGTGATGCTGCGGCTGAGCAGCCACGCCCCCGCCGCGGCGGCCAGTGCCAGCGCCAGCGTCGACACAGCCGCGTGGCGCAGAAAGGTGTTCGGCCGCGCCATCACGAGCGCGCTGCTCTGCTCCGCCACGAAGCCCCAGGTGCGGCCGGGGACGGGCGTGGCGTGGGCGTAGTACGAGGCACCGGCGCGGGTGTAGCGGGCGGCCCCCCGGAACGGCCACCGCTCCGGCGCCGGCGTCGAGCTGCCGTCCAGCGCGATCCATCGCGGGCGCTGGTCGGCGAAGTACACGTCCACGCCGTCGCCGATGAGCTGCTTGATGGGCGCCGAAGCCGGGCCGCCTACGCGCCGCAGCTCCGCCACCCACCCCAGCGTATCGGCCCCCCGCACTACGGGGACGGCCAGCCAGAAGAAGGTCCGGGCGCCGACGGGAAAGAACCGTCCAACCCCGTTGCTCTCGGGGAGCGCGGCCGGCGCAGGCGGGGCGGGGGAAAGGCCGGCGGGCCAGGTGCCCACGTACACCAGCGGCCGGCGCGCGCGGTCCCACAGCACGATCGGCAGCTCCGGCTCGGCCTGGATGCGCAGCCCCTGCAGCGTCTGCGTGGCCGCGGCCCGCGTGGTCCCATCCGGCGCCTGGAGGTGTGCCAGGATGGGCGGCCGGGCCGCCGCGGCGCGCATCTCCACGAAGCGGGCCGGGATGGCGGGGCCGGAAAGGCGCGCCAGCTCCTGCGTGACGCGCTGCAGCCGGTCCAGCGCACTGCCGACGGCCGCCCGGCGCACTTCCGCCCAGGCGAACAGCACCACCGCCGCCATGGTGGCCACCAGCAGCGCGGTGATCATCAACGGCAGGCGGTGCTCCAGCGAGAGGCCGCGCCGGCTGGGGCTGGGCGTTGGGTCGGGCGTCATTTCCGCGGTCGGTGACCGGCAGGCGGGCAAAGCTGCACGAATCCGCCAAACTTATCGCCCCCCGCCGAAAATACCAGTGATCGGCCGCCGCCCGCGGATACTGGATCCCAGTGGAAGTCGATGATTTCCCGAGGGAGCGCTTCGCGCGATGCCATCATCCTTCACGCCGTCCTGTTTGTCATTTCGAAGGAGCGCCACGCAAAACCATCCCTGCGACAAACCCAGGCGCGCGACTGAGAAATCTGGTTCATCGCGGATTTCGTTGCACGCGTCGCGGGAACCGGTGGCGGGTTTACCATGAGCGACACCGTGTCCCGCACGGCCGCAATCGCGGGGCGCACCGGGCTTTTCTGGGGATGTCGGGAACGGCGGGCAGACCGAAGCTCGGCAGGGGGCCATCCGCATTTTTTTCTGGCAACCCCTTTCCCGCCGTAGCGCCCCGCGATCCATCATTCCGGCTTCACCTGATTCGCGATCCCGCGAACCGTACCCTCGCGCGAACCCCGGCGGGAACGCCCCCGGCCTTCTCGCGGGCCCGGGCTTCGCAAGATCGCGCATCAGGTGTTCGTGGAGGCCGGCTCCGGTGCGCTTGCGGGGGACGGCGGAGCAGGGGGCAGGGACGAGGATGGCGGGATAGGTATCTCCCAGAAAACGCGGATG
>DASTVC010000597.1:0-4237 GCA_035759295.1 Longimicrobium sp.
GAACTGCGTACGCGGGGTGCCCCTCCCCCGGCCCCTCCCCGTTCGTTCCTCACGGAGAGGGGAGAATTCGATGGCTCGTCGACAGGCATCGAACTGCGTCTGCAGGGCGCCCCCTTACTCGCCAAGGCTCGCACCTCCCCCAAAAACCCCTGGGGGAGGTGGACTTCGATTCCGCTTCGACAAGGTGCGTCGCACCTCCCTCCCCCGCGCTGTTTGCGGGGGAGGGCCGGGGAGGGGGGGCCCACCATCTCGCACCCGATCTTCCGAAGCGCCTCCTCCCCCAGCCCTACGCCGGCGACGCCCCCGGGTCCATCCGCAGCGCGGGCTCCGGCTCCGGCTCGCGCCGGATGCGCGGCTCGTGCGGCACCGTTGCGTCCAGGCCGCCGCCGTGGCCGCCCTGCCCGCCGTGACCGCCGCCACCGCCATGGCCGCCCCCGTGCCCGCCGTCGCTGTGCGTCACGCGACGGAAGCGGGCCAGGAAGCCCTCGCGCATGGCGTCCAGCAGCTCCCACACGGTGGGGATCACCAGCAGCGTCAGCAGCGTCGACGTCGCCACGCCGCCGATGATGGCGATGCCCATGGGGGCGCGGAACTGCGAGCCCTCGCCCCGGCCCAGCGCTACGGGAAGCATGCCGGCGATCAGCGCGAAGGTGGTCATCAGGATGGGGCGCAGGCGGATGGCGCCCGCCTCGATCAGCGCGTCGCGCGTGCTCTTGCCGCCTTCCTTGGCCCACTTGGCGAAGTCGATGAGCAGGATCGCGTTCTTGGCCACGATCCCCATCAGCATGATGATGCCGATCATGCTCATCAGGTTCAGCGTGCTTCCCGCCAGCCACAGCCCCAGCACCACGCCGATCAGCGACAGCGGCAGCGAGAGCAGGATGGCCAGCGGGTCAAGGAAGCTGCCGAACTGCACCACCAGGATGAGGTACATCAGCATCACCGCCACCATCAGCGCGAACATGATGCGCCCGAACACCTCCGTCTGGTCCTCGGTGTCGCCACCAAAGGTGAGCTGGTAGCCCACCGGCATGCGCACCGACTGGATGCGGGTGGTGATGTCGCCCACCACCTCGCTCAACGGGCGGTCCTGGGTGTTGGCCTCGACGTTGATCACCCGCTCGCGGTCCAGGTGGTTGATCTGCGCCGGGCCCAGCTCGCGCGTAATCGTCGCCACCTGCCCCAGCGGCAGCGTGGTGGCCTGCCCGCCCGCGCCCGGAAGCACCAGCGGCACCCGCGCCAGGTCGGCCGTGCGCGACCGCGCCTCGGCGTTGAAGCGCACGTACACGTCGCGCGTCTCGCCCGACGGGTCTACCCAGTCGCCCACGTCGATCCCCGCGAACGCCGGCCGCATGGCCTGCGCCACCTGCGCCGCCGTAACGCCCAGCGAGCCGGCCAGCCCGCGGTTCAGCTCCACCGTCAGCTCAGGCTTCTGCCCCTTGGTCGAAAGGGACACGTCCACCGCGCCGGGGACTTGGCGCACCTGCGCCTCCACCTGCTCCGCCAAGCGGTTGAGGACGGCGATGTCGGGGCCCTGCAGCTGGATCATGATCTGCTTGGTGCCGCCGAAGTTGCCCGTGCCCAGCGCCGCCGTGGCGCCGCCGATGCGGGTGGCCTCCTCACGCAGCCCGGCCGCGATCTCTTCCTGCCCCTTGTCGCGCGTGGCCTTGGGCTTCAGCCGCACGTACACGTTCCCCTGGTCAACCGAGCCGCCCTGCCCGCCGATGGTGGTGTAGGTGTACAGCACCTCGGGGATGCGGCGGGCCATCGCCGCCACCTCTTCCGTCTTGAGCCGCGTATACTCCAGGCTGCTTCCCGGCGGCGTGTCGATGTCCACCAGGATCTCGGAGTTGTCGTCCTTGGGAAAGAACTCGAACCCCAGCTTGCCCCCCACCGGCGCCACGCCGATGGCCACGAACATCATCGCCAGGGTGCCCAGCGCCACGCCCGTCTTCATCAGCACCCCCACGATGTTGTGGGGAAAGCGCAGGAAGGTGAGCGCCAGCACGGCCGCCGTCACCACCACCATCACCGCCAGGAAGGCGAAGATCCCCTTGGCCGGCACCACCAGCGCGCCGATGAAGGTGCCGATGGCGATCAGGATCATGGCCAGCGCATGGTCCAGCGCCCACGCGATCACCTTGCGGTAGTCGTCGCTGCGGCGGTCGAACCAGCGGTTGAACTTGTCCAGCGTGCGGGTGATCCAGGGCTTCTCGTGCTCCTCCAGGTGCGGGTCCGGCCAGTAGGCGGACAGCATCGGGTCCAGCGAGAACGAGACGAACAGCGACACCAGCACCGAGCAGGCGATGGTCAGCGCGAACGGGGCGAACCACTGCTCCGCCAGCCCGCCCATGAAGGCGATGGGCACGAACACGCAGACGATGGAGAACGTGGTCGCCGCCACCGCCAGGCCGATCTCGTCCGTCCCCTCCCGCGCCGCTCGATAGTGGTCCTTTCCCATCTCCACGTGCCGCACGATGTTCTCGCGCACCACGATGGCGTCGTCGATCAGGATGCCGATGGCCAGCGACAGGCCCAGCAGCGACATGGTGTTCAGCGTGAACCCGAACGCTAGCACCGCCACGAAGCTGGCCAGCACCGACACCGGCAGCGCCAGGCCCGTGATGACCGTCGACCGCCAGCTGTTGAGGAACATGAAGACCACCAGCACCGTCAGCAGCGCGCCGACCAGCAGCGTCTCTTCCACGTTGGCGACGGAGTTCTCCACCCGCTCGCCCGAGTTGCGGACGACCGTGAGCTTCGCCCCCGCCGGCAGCGTCTTCTGGATCTCCGCCACCCGCTCGATCACCACCTCGGCCACCGACGTCGTCGAGTAGCCCTGCGCCTTCACCAGGTCGATGCCCACCGCGGGCTGGCCGTTGAACAGCGCCAGCGAGCGCGGCTCTTCCGTCCCGTCGCGCACCGTGGCCACCTCGCCCAGCCGCACCGGCACCCCGTTGGGCGCCGCGACGACGAGCTGCGAGAACTCCGCCGGGTTCACCAGCCGGCCGCGCAGGCGGATGGTGCGCTCCTCCAGCTGCGAGTTCAGCCGGCCCACGGGGACGGCCAGGTTCTGCGTCTGCAGCGCCTGGACCACCTGGGGGATGGAGAGCCCCGCCGCCTGCAGCCGCGACGGGTCCACCTCAACGCTCAGCTCGCGCTCCACCCCGCCGGCCACCTGCACCTCGGCCACGCCGGGAATGCCGCGCAGCTCGCGCGTGATTCCGGGGTCGGCGATGCGCGTGAGCTCCGCCGGCGTAAGCGTGCTGCTGGCCAGGGAGAGGGAGACGATGGGCTGGTCGTTGGGATCGAACCGGGCCAGGATCGGCTCCTCCATCTCCTGCGGCAGGTCGCCGCGGATCTGGCTCACGGCGTCGCGAATGTCCTGCGCCGCCGACTTGGGATCGACGCCGTAGACGAAGATCACCTGGATGGAGCCAAAGCCGTCCAGCGCCTGGCTCTGGATCTGGTCCACCCCGCTGATCCCCGCCACCGCCTCCTCGATGGGGTCCACGACCTCGCGCTCCACGATGTCGGGCGAGGCGCCGGGATAGGGAACGGAGATGAAGATGAAGGGCGCCTCCACCTCCGGGAACTCGTCCGTGTCCAGGCTGAACAGGGCAAACAGGCCGAATACGACCAGCGCCATCATGGTCACCGAAGTGACCACGGGCCGCTTGATCGCGAAATCGGAGATGAACATGGGTCCGGGTCTCCGTTGGGGTCAGGGTGCGGCCGAAGCCGGTGCGGCGGGTGCCGGCGCGGCGCCGCGGATGGTGACCGGCGTCCCCGGCGTAGTGCCGACGGCCGCGCCGATCAGCAGCGTGTCGCCGGCGTTGATGCCGGAGGTGATCTCCACGCGGTCCGTCTCCGGGTCGCGCACGCCCAGCGTGACGGCCACCCGCTCCGCCTTGCCGCCGGTCACGCGCACCACGGCCGGCTGCACGCCGCGCTCGTCCACGGCGCTGGCGGGGACGATGATCCCCTGCCGCGCCTGGGCCTGCACGCGCCCTTCGGCAAAGAGGCCGGAGACCAGCACCCCCTGCGCGTTGGGGATGGAGACGATCACCGGCACCTGCCGCGTGACCGGGTCCGCCGCCGGGTTGATGCGGGCCACCGTGCCGGTGAAGGTCTGCCCCGGGTAGCCGGTGACGGTGAAGGTCACCGGCGCGCCGATGCGCACCGCGCCCAGGTCGCCAGCGGGGACGCTCCCCTCTAGCTGCATGCTGCCGGGATC
>DASTVC010000598.1:0-6243 GCA_035759295.1 Longimicrobium sp.
CCCGCGCGGCGCGCCAGGCGGTGGCGGCGACCGAGGCGGAGCAGGAGTCGCTGGCGCAGACGGCCGCCCAGCGCGCGGCCGTGGCGTACCTGGCCGCCGCCCGCGCGCAGGCCACGCTGCAGGCGCGGGAAGAGGACGCGCGCATCGCCGGCGAGCTGCTGGGGCTGGCGGAGGCGCAGCTGCAGGCGGGGGTCAGCACGGCCATCGACCTCGTCCGCGCCCGCACGCAGAAGGTGACGGCGGACGGACAGGTGCTGCTGGCCCGCACCACGGCCGAGCAGGCGCAGATCGCGCTGGCGCGGGCGCTGGGGATGGAGCCCTCCGCGCGCTTTACGCTCACGGACGGGCTGGAGGCGGCGCCGGTGCTGGGCGTCGTCCCCGAGGGGGCGGATTCCGCCGTGTCCGTGGCGCTCGGTCGGCGGCCGGAGCTGCGGCAGCTGGCGGCGTCGACGGCGGCGGCCCAGGCGGCGCGCCGCTCCATCCGCGCCGAGCGGCTGCCGCGGGTGGCACTGGTGGCGGACTACGGCGCCAGCGGCCTGCACGTGGGCGACGCCATCGCCACCCGCCAGGTGGGGGTGGCGGTCTCGCTCCCCATCCTGGACGGGGGACACGAGGCGCGGCTGCACGAACAGGACGCCCGGCTGCGCGAGGCGGCGCTGCGCACGGCGGACGTTCGCCAGCAGGTGGCGGCGGAGGTGGACGCGGCGCTGCTTTCCATCGCCACCGGCGCGCAGCAGGCGCAGATCGCCGGCGAGCGGGTGCGGCTGGCGCAGGAAGAGCTGGCGCAGGCCCGCGAGCGCTTTACCAACGGCGTGGCGGGGAACATCGAGCTGATCAACGCACAGGCGTCGCTGCTGCACGCCCGCGACGCGGTGATCGACGCCCGCTACACGGAGGCCGCCGCGGCGGTGGACCTGGCGCGGGCCGTGGGAATGGCCCAGGAGGTACGATGAGCAGCGGTACGATCGAACGGAATTCCACCCACGGGGCGCGCCCCGCCGGAGAGACGCAGATGCAGAGCAACCCGACCGCCGCCGCGCCCTCGGCCGGCACCCCGAAGGACGACGCGCCGGCATCCACCCCCCGCGCGGGCGGTGGCCGCAGGCGCGTGGTGCTGGGCCTGGTGGCGCTGGCCGTGCTGGCGCTGGCCGGCTGGGGAATCAACCGCTACCTGTGGAGCCGCACCCACATCACCAGCGACAACGCGCAGGTGGAGGGGCACATCACCCCCGTGCTGGCGCGCACCGGCGGCTTCGTGGGCGACGTGCGGGTGGCGGAGAACCAGCCCGTGCACGCCGGCGACACGCTGGTGGTGCTGGACGACCGCGACCTGCGCGCCAAGCTGGCCCAGGCCGACGCGGAGCTCAGTGCGCTGCTGGCCAGCGTGGGGTCGGAAGGACACGTGGGGCAGGCGGCGGCGCAGGTGGGCGCCGCGCGGGCCAGCGCGGCGGCGCAGACGGCGCAGATCGAGCAGGCGCGCGCCGGGGCCCAGAAGGCGCACGCCGACCTGGCGCGCATCGAGGCGCTGGCGTCGCGCAACATCGTGAGCCAGCAGCAGCTGGACGCCACGCGCGCCACCGCCGCGGCCGCGGACGCGCAGCTGGTGGCGGCGCAGCGGCAGGCGGCGGCCGCGCAGGAGCAGGTGACGGCGGCGCAGGCGGGGCTGCAGGGCGCCGACGCTCGCGTGGCCGCGGCCCGCGCCGCGCGCGACCAGGTGGCGCTGCAGCTTTCCTACACCCGCGTGGTCTCCCCCAGCGACGGCGTGATCGCGCGCCGTGGGGTAGAGGCGGGGCAGCTGGTGCAGCCCGGCCAGCCGCTGATGACGGTGGTGCCGCTGCGCGACGTGTGGGTGGTGGCCAACCTGAACGAGACCGACATCTCGCAGGTGCAGCCCGGCGACCCCGTGGACTTTACGGTCGATGCCTACCCCGGCCGCCGCTTCCACGGCCGCGTGGAGAGCCTGAGTCCCGCGACCGGCGCCAAGTTCAGCCTGCTTCCGGCGGACAACGCCACGGGCAACTTCACCAAGGTGGTGCAGCGCATCCCCGTGAAGATCCGCGTGGAGGAGGCTCGCCCCGACGCCGCGCACCCCCTGCGCCCCGGCATGAGCGCCGAGGTGGTGGTGACGACGAAGTAAGGGGACGATCCCAGGTTCTTTGGAACCTCGCACAGGATCGCAGGAAAAGACGAGGACGTGGATGAGCTTTCATCCGCGTCCTCGCTCGTTTCCGCCGTGTTCTCCGTGTGATGCCAGATCCGGAAAACAGCATCGATAAAACCCGGCGGACGGTGTCATTCTGAGGGAGGCGCGCGCTCCGTCGTTTCCAGTCGCACCATCGCCTGGCGCCGACCGAAGAATCTCTACGCTGGACGCACAATCCCATCGGCTACGTCCGCTTCGGCGCGAGGGGCCCCCGTTCCCGATAAAGATTCTTCGGTCGGCGCACAGGCACTGGAGCGTGCAAGACGGTTTTTCGCGGCGCCTCGCTCAGAATGACAGTGAGCTTCCGGATGCACTCTCTGCGGGATGGATTCTCGTGGGGATGGCGGGCGTCGCGGCTTTGCGCCCGGTCCTTGCACCTGCGCCGCGCCGACCGAATCGTCCCCCCTTCGATCCCGCTGACGCTGGAGAGGCCCTGATGGTGCTGTTCGACGCATCCGCCCGAGAGGTGAAGCACCACGCCCGCCGCGCGGCCCGCGAGGCCTCGCCGTGGGTGCAGAAGCTGGCGCGCATGGGCTACGCGGCGCAGGGGACGGTCTACATCATCATCGGCGGCATCGCGGCCCAGGCGGCGTTCACCCCGGCGGAGCCCGTGCAGGGGCCGCAGGGCGCGCTGGGCACCATCCTGGACAAGCCGTTTGGCAGGGTGCTGCTGGCGATCATGGCGCTGGGGCTGGCGGGGTACGTGCTCTGGCGCACCGTGCAGGCGGTGATGGACCCCGAGCACACGGGCGGCGGCGCTAAGCGCGCCCTGGTCCGCGCCGGCTACGCCATCAGCGCGCTTGGCTACGCGGCGCTCACCCTGGTGGCGGTGCGGATGATCCGCGGCACCGGGGGAAGCCAGGGGGGCCAGCAGCAGCACTGGACGGCGGAGGTGATGGAGAAGCCGTTCGGGCGCGTGGCCATCGGGCTGGTGGGGGCGGGGATCGCCGCGTACGGCATCTACCAGATCGTAAAGGCCTTCAAGTCCGACATCGGCAAGCGGCTCAACCTGGAGGGCTCAGCCGTCGCCACCCGGCGCCGCGTGGTGGGGATCGGGCGCGTGGGAATGGCGGCGCGGGGCGTGGTGTTCTGCATCGTCGGGTGGCTGGTGATCCAGTCGGCACTCAAGTACGACGCCAGCAAGTCGCAGGGGCTGCAGGGCGCGCTGGCCACGCTGCGGGAGGCGGCGTACGGCCCGTACCTGCTGGCCATCGTGGCGCTGGGCCTGATCGCCTACGGCATCTTCCAGCTCGTCAAGGCCCGCTACCGCGTCATCCGCCCGACGTGACCGTTCTCTCCCGCGGGAGCGACCGTAAAACCGTTTCTACGGGAATCTGTGCGCAGTCTGCACTGAAAATTGAACGCAGAGAGCGCAGAGAAAAAAAGAGAGAGCGCAGAGGACTAACGAATGGAATCCTCTGCGCTCTCTCGTTTGAACTCTGCGCTCTCTGCGTTCAAACCTGCCGACCCTGCGCCCCGAACGAGAGAATCGGGTAGATCGCGCTCGATGCGGCATGAGGGGAATCGTCCGCGGCAGGGCGCCCACGCTTGATTCTGCCGCTGATTCCGCACGGGTCCGCGACTTGCTGACGATGAACCGATTGCGAAAATCCTCGCCTCCGCCGGGTCTCCGTCCCCCTCCCGCCATGCCCGAAGCTCCCGCCGCCGCCATCGCTGTTCCGCGGCTCGCCCCCGATCCGGGCGAGGTGTACCGGGAGATCCTGCGCAATTCCACCGACGCCATCGCCATCATCGACGCCACGGGGCGCTACCTGGAGCAGAACGACGCCCACCGCGCCCTGATCGGCTACACGGACCACGAGCTGGAGGGTCGCACGCCGGCGCTGCACCTGAGCGAGGAGACCTTTGCCGAGGTGGTCCGCGAGCTGGGGTGGCACGACCGCTACCACGGCGAGGTGCGCAGCACCACCCGCGACGGCCGCGTGCTCACCCTGGAGCTTTCCGCGTTCACCGTCCGCGGCTCGGACGGCGAGCCGGTGTGCCACGTGGGCATCAAGCGCGACATCTCCGAGCAGCGGAAGGCGGAGGGCGAGCTGCGGCGGCGCTACGAGCAGCTGGGCATCCTCTACCGCATCACCGACGCCGTGGGCCGCGCGGGGGGGATGGACGAGATCTACGACGAGGCGCTGGGCGGGCTGGAGCGGGCGCTGGGGGCGCGGCGGGCGTCGGTGCTGCTGTTCGACGCGGATGGAGTGATGCGCTTCAAGGCGTGGCGCGGCATCAGCGACGGATACCGGGCCGCGGTGGACGGCCACTCGCCCTGGCGCCCCGACACCCCGGATCCGCGCCCCATCACCATCGCCGACGCCGCGGACGATCCCGGGCTGACCGGCGCGCTGCGCGAGACGGTGCTGGGCGAGGGGATCCGCGCGCTGGGCTTTTTTCCGCTGGTGAGCCAGGGGCGGCTGCTGGGCAAGTTCATGCTCTACTACGACCAGCCGCACCCCTTTACCCCCGAGGACGTGCAGCTGGCGCAGACCATCGCGGGGCAGGTGGCGCTGGCCATCGCCCGCAAGGCGGACGAGCAGGCCTTGCGCGAGCAGCTGGAAGAGCGGCGCCGCGAGGAGCAGGTTCAGCGCTTCCTTGCCGAGGCGGGAAGCCTGCTGGCCTCGTCGCTGGACGTGGACGCCACGCTGGCCGGGGTGGCTGCGCTGTGCACCCCGTTTCTGGCGGACTACTGCGTGGTGGACGTGGCGGAGGAGGGCGGCCCCCTGCGCCGCGTGGCCGTTGTGCACGCCGACGCCGGACGCCAGCCGGCGGCGGACGACCTGCGCGCCTTTTCTCCCCTGGCGCCCGGCCACCCCGCCGTCCACGCGCTGGCCACCGGGCAGGCGCAACTCGCGGCCCGCATCGACGACGCGTACATGCGGCGGATGTCCAACGGCCCCGCGCACCTGGCCGTGCTCCAGCGCCTGAGCCCGTGCAGCGCCCTGGCCGTGCCGATGATGGCGCGCGGCCGGATCCTGGGCGTGATCACCCTGACCATGGCCGACTCCGGCCGCACCTACGCTGAGGCGGACCGGCCCCTGGCCGAGGAGTTGGCCCGGCGCGCCGCGCTGGCGGTGGACAACGCGCGGCTGTACCAGGCGGCCAGCTACGCCAACCAGGCCAAGGGCGAGTTCCTGGCGGTGATGTCGCACGAGCTGCGCACGCCGCTCAACGCCATCCTGGGATACACGGACCTGCTGACGATGGGGATTCCGCACCCGCTGCAGGAAGGGTCCATGCAGCAGGTGCGGCGCATCGGCACCAGCGCGCGGCACCTGCTGCAGATCATCGAGCAGATCCTGGCGTTTTCGCGGCTTGAGGCGGGGCGCGAGGAAGCGCACCCGGAAGAGGTGGAGCTGGGCGAGCTGGCGCGCGAGACGGCGGCGCTCATCCAGCCGCTGGCGGGGCAGAAGGGGCTGGAGTTCGATCTGCAGGTGCCCGACGGCCCCATCCCCCTGCGCACTGACCCCGGAAAGCTGCGGCAGATCCTGCTGAACCTGCTCTCCAACGCCATCAAGTTCACGGAAGAAGGCGTCGTCGGCCTGCGCGCGGAGGTGACCGGCGCCGGCGTGCGCCTCGCCGTGCGCGACACGGGGGTGGGGCTGGCGCCGGAACACCTGGAGCGCGTCTTCGAGCCCTTCTGGCAGGCCGACCACTCGCGCACGCGCCAGGCGGGCGGCACCGGCCTGGGCCTGAGCGTCACGCGCCAGCTGGCGCAGCTGCTGGGCGGAGAGGTGTCGGCGGAGAGCCGCGTGGGGGAGGGGACCACGTTCACGGTGACGCTGCCGACGGGGCTGTAGGGACCTCACCCGGCGGGCCCTCACCCGGCTCGTTCCTCGCCTGCCCTCTCCCACAAACTGCGTGGGAGAGGGCTTGTTCGTTGCGGAAACCGGTGGTGCGGAGCGCTCCGGTGGGTCCTGCGCAGGCCCCCTCCGGGCGAGCACCACTCGCCCACCTCCCCCGAAACTGCCGGGGGAGGTTGGGTGGGGGCAGGATCACGGCATGATGACAGTTTCGCGTGACCGGCTTGC
>DASTVC010000599.1:0-9293 GCA_035759295.1 Longimicrobium sp.
TCGATACCACGGTGGCGCAGCCGGGGGAGGGGACGGCGGCCCGGGCGCTCCGCCAGTACCAGCAGCAGGTGGAAGCCCTGCGCGCGCACTTCAACCCGCTGCAGCCCCACGCCAGCGCCGCCGGCCTGCTGGAGGCGCTGCGCACGCTGCGCCTGGCGTACGACTCCCTTCCGCGCACCAACGGCGTGGCGGACCTCGCGTCCGACATCCTGGACGAGATCGAGGACGTGAACGACGCGGCGGTCACCGCGCTGGGGATCGTGGTCGACGGCGTGGCCAGCGACGCGCGGGTGGCGCCCGGGCAGACGGTGGACGTGGAGATCTCGCTGTGGAACGGCGGCGCGGACGCCATCGAGGTCCGCGAGCTGGGGCCCGAGATGTCCGGAGACCGCCGCTGGCACGCCGAGCCGGCCGATTCGCTCACCGGCTCGGTAGACCCGATCCCCGTGGCGCCGGGCGCGCTGCTGACGAAGCGCTGGCGGGCGCACGTGCCGGAGGGCGCGAATCCCACGGAGCCGTACTTTCTCCGCAAGCCGCGCCAGGGCGACCTGTACCACTGGGAGTGGGACGACCGCGACATGGCCGAATCCCACCCGTTCGAGCGCCCGCCGCTGGCCGCGTGCGGCTCCGTCCTGGTGAACGGTACGGCGCTCAACTTCTGCGGCGACATCACCTTTCGCGAGGTGGACCTGCGGCAGGGCGAGCTGCGCCGGCCGGTGATGATCGTCCCCGCCGTCTCGGTGCTGCTGGATCCGCCGGCGCGCGTGCTTTCCACCGCCGCGCCGCGCCCCATCACCTACACCGTCCGCCTGGCGGCGGAACAGCCGGGCGGGATCGCCGGAACGGCGCGGATGGAGGTGCCCGCGGGGTGGCGCGTGGAGCCGGCGTCCGTCCCCGTGCGCTTCGCCGCGCCAGGCGAGGTGCGCGAGGTGCGCTTTACCGTCACCGCGCCGGCCGGTGCGGCCCCGGGCGACCACCCGGTCTCCGCCGTCTTCATCGCGGACGACGGGCGGCGGTTCGAGCGGGGCGTGCAGATGATCGACTACCCGCACGTGCGCGCCCGGCCGCTGTACCACGACGCCCGCTCGGTGGTCCGCGCCGTGGACCTGCGCGTGCCGCAGGGTCTGCGCGTGGCGTACATCGAGGGCGCGGGCGAGGAAGGCCCGGGCTTTCTCGCGAACCTGGGGATCACCCCGGAGCTGCTGGACGCCGATGACCTGGCCGAGGGGGACCTGGACCGCTTCGACGTGATCATCGCCGGCAGCCGCGCGTACGAGGTGCGCACGGACCTGATGGCGCACAACCAGCGGCTGCTGAGCTACGTGGAGCGCGGCGGCACCTTCATCGTCCAGTACAACAAGTACGAGATCGTGGAGGGCCACTTCACCCCCTTCCCCCTAACGATGGCGCACCCGCACGGCCGCGTGACGGACGAGAACGCGCCCGTGCGCATGCTCGACCCCGCGCACCCGGTGTTCACCACGCCGAATCGCATCACCGAGGCGGACTGGGCGGGGTGGGTGCAGGAGCGCGGCCTGTACTTCGCGGAGACGTGGGACCCGGCCTACACGCCGGTACTGGAGACCGGCGACCCCGGCGAGACGCCGCTGCGGGGCGGCCTGCTGATCGCCCGCCATGGCCGGGGGACGTACGTCTACACCGGCCTGGCGTTCTTCCGCCAGTTTCCGCAGGGCGTCCCCGGCGCGTACCGCCTGTTCGCGAACCTGCTGGCGCTGGGCGCGAAGTAGAGGGCGGAGCAATTTCGGAGGATGTGGTGCGGGACGGTGGGCCACTCCCCTCCCCGGCCCTCCCCCACAAACTGCGTGGGGGAGGGAGAACGGCGGATGTCTCGTCGCGGCCCGCTGACGTGCGCCTGAAATACCAGGTCGCGGCGGCCCTGTAACCTGTTCCCTGTACCCTGTCCCCTCTCGTGTCCATCGAATCGCAGCGGGAGCTCGAAGCCCTCAAGCGCGCCGGCAGGATCGTCCGGATGATTCTGCGCGCGATGGAAAAGGCGCTCAAGCCGGGGATCACCACCGCCGAGCTGGCCGACGTGGGCGGGCGGGTGATGCGGGCGCAGGGCGCGCGGTCGGCGCCCAAGATGGTGTACGGCTTTCCCGGCGACGTGCTGATCAGCATCAACGACGAGGTGGTGCACGGCGTCCCCGGCATGCGCGTGGTGCAGCCCGGCGACCTGGTAAAGCTGGACGTGACCATCGAGAAGGACGGCTACATGGCCGACGCCGCGGTGACCGTCGCGGTGCCGCCCGCGCCGGAGCGCGCCCGCCGCCTGGCCGACTGCGCCCGCGCCGCGTTCGCGAAGGCGATGGAGGTGGCGCGCGTGGGCAACCGCGTCCACGACATCGGCCGCGCGGTGGAGGACGAGGTGCACCGCCGCGGCTTTCGCGTGCTGCGCGACCTGAACGGCCACGGCATCGGCCGCACCATCCACGAGGAGCCCAGCGTTCCCAACTACTACGATCCGCGCCACGATCAGCTGCTCACACACGGGCTGGTGATCACCGTGGAGCCGATCATCGGCGAGACGACGGAGAAGTGGGTGGAAGGATCGGATGGATGGACGGTGCGCACGTCGGACGGCTGCCTGGCCGCGCACTACGAGCAGACGCTGGTCATCACCCGCGGCAAGCCGATTCTGCTCACGGCAGCGTGAGGGCCTCACCCGGCTCGTTCCTCGCCTGCCCTCTCCCACAAACTGCGTGGGAGAGGGCGAACGGCAGAAAGCTTGTCGAAGCGGGATCGAATTCTCCTCTCCCCCCCTGCAGTTCGGGGGGGAGAGGCCGGGTGAGGGGGGGCGGCTTGCGGGCGCCAGTTCGATCTTTTTCGACGAGCCTCAGATCTTGCGCTACCTCTCCCCTCTCCGTGAGGAACGAACGGGGAGGGGCCGGGGGAGGGGCATCCCGCGGACGCAGTTCGATACGAGTCGTCGCGCCGTGTAGCCAGCGGCATCAACATCCTCGAGACACACGAAATGCTGAATAAACCGGGCAGGTTGGGCGCGCTGGCGGCGCTGGTGCTGGCGGCGGCGTGCGGGGGCGGCGGCGGGAAAGACGGGAAGCAGGTGGTGACCGTGTACTCGCCGCACGGGCGCGAGATGCTGCAGGCCTTCGAGAAGCAGTTCGAGGCGGCGCACCCCGGCGTGGACCTGCAGTGGGTGGACATGGGGTCGCAGGAGGTCTTTGACCGCGTCCGCTCCGAGCGCGCCAACCCCCAGGCCGACGTGTGGTGGGGCGCGCCGGCGCCGCTCTTCGAGCAGGCCGCGGGCGATTCGCTGCTGGAGCGCTTCGTCCCCACCTGGGCGGGCGCGCTGCCGGCCGAGGCGAAGAGTGCGCAGGGGCTGTGGCACGGCACCTACCTGACCCCCGAGGTCATCGCCTACAACTCCGCCGCCATCCCCGCCGCCCAGGCGCCGCAGGACTGGGACGACGTGCTGGCGCCGCAGTGGAAGGGAAAGGTGCTCATCCGCGGCCCCATGGAGAGCGGGACCATGCGCACCATCTTCGGGATGATTCTAGACCGCTCCCTGCGCGCCACCGGCGACACCGCGCAGGGCTTTGCGTGGCTGCGCCGGCTGGACGGGCAGACCAAGGAATACGTCCTCAATCCCACCATCCTGTACCAGAAGCTGGCGCGGCAGGAGGGACTGATCACGCTGTGGGACCTGCCCGACATCGAGATCATCAAGAAGCAGTACAACTATCCCATCGCGTACGTCATCCCCCGCAGCGGCACGCCCCTGCTGGTGGATGCCGTCGCCGTGGTGCGCGGCGCGCCCAACCCGGAGCTGGCGCGGCAGTTCGTGGAGTTCATCGGCGGCAACGCGGCGCTGGCGCCCGCCGCGCGCGACTTCTTTCGCCTCCCCGCGCGCAACGACTTTCCCGCGGACTCGCTGCCGGAGCACCTGCGCGCCGTCCGTGCGCAGATCAAGCCGGAGCCGATGGACTGGAACCGGCTGGAGGAGCAGGGCGCCGCGTGGATGCGCTACTGGGACGAACACGTGCGCAACCAGGGCGGGCGCTGACCGCCATGGAGGAGATCCGGGTGCGCACCTCGCGGCGCAGCGAGATGGTGGAGATCACCGGCCAGGTGCAGGAGATCGTCGCGCGCGGCGGCGTGCGTGAGGGCGCCGTCGTGCTGCAGAGCCTGCACACCACCGCCGCGCTCACCATCAACGAGAACGCGGACCCCGACGTGGTGCACGACGTCCTTGGCAAGCTGGACCGGCTCGTCCCGCACGAGGAGCCGTTCTACCGCCACGCCGAGGGGAACAGCGACAGCCACCTCAAGACCAGCTTCTTCGGCCCGTCGCTCACGGTGATCGTCAGCGGCGGGCGGCTGGTGCTGGGGCGGTGGCAGGGGATCTACCTCTGCGAGTTCGATGGCCCGCGAGAGCGGCGGGTGGCCGTGCAACTGCTCGCCGGCGCGTAAGGAGCAGGCCGATGTCGCGCCCGCCGTCCCCCGTACGCTCCATGCTGCGCCTGGTCGCGCGCGGCGTCCGGGCCCGCGGCGCCACACCCGTGCTCGACGCGATCTCCCCGCGGCGCAAGGCGGCCTGCGAGCGCACGGAGATCCGCATCGACCCCGCACAGGTGCGCGACTACGCGCGCGCCACCGGGGGCGAATCAGTGGCCGCGTTTTTCGACGCGCACCCCGCCACGCCGCCGTTCTACGGCGCCACGTGGGAGACGGCGCTGGCGCTGGAGATGTTCGCCGCCCTGGAAACGCCGCTGCCGCTGGGCGCGATGGTGCACGTCTCCACCGAGATGGTGTGGGTGCGCCCGCTGCCGCCGGGCGATGCCATTCGTTGCCGCGTGGAGCTGGACCGGGTGGAGCGCACGCCGCGCGGCCTGAAGCTCACCGTGCTCTCGCGCAACTGGATGGGCGCCGGCCAGCTCTGCAGCCAGGGCACCTCCGTTTTCATGGTGCGGACGCGCACCTCCGCCGACGGCGACGCGCCCCGGCCGTGGCGCGCCACCGATCCTCCGCCGGACGAAGGCGATTGGACCGAGCTGGCGCGCTGGCCTCTCCGCGCGAGCGCGGGCCGCCGCTACGCGCGCGTCTCCGGCGACTACAATCCCATCCACCTGTGGCCGTGGACGGCGCGCCCGTTCGGCTTTCGCGCGCCCATCCTGCACGGCTACGCCACCGCCGCGCGCACGGCCCACACGCTCATCGCGCAGCGCCTGCGTGGCGACCCCGCCGCCCTCCGCCGCATGCGCATCGCCTTCCGCGCGCCGCTCCCCCTCCCCTCCACCGCCGTCCTGCTGATCGACGAAACCGCCCCTGAGCACCGTTTCCGCGTCGCCGCGCCGGACGGCGCGACGGTGTACGCGGAAGGCACCTACGGCGGCGCGACGTAGCTAGCCGCCGCCTGCGTCACGCGCCGGTCGCGCGAGCACAGCTCGTCCGCGCGCACCCCGAACCGCTCCAGCACGTCGCCCCGGCCGAAGTCCGGCACTCGATCCGCGAGCTCGAGGGGCAGCTGGACGGATACGAGCGCACGCGGATTCCCGGCGGCCGTCAGGTCTTCCCGCGAGATGCGGTATCGGTCCGGGTCAGCCGGGTTGCACTTGAGCCCGCGCAGAACCTCGGCCAGCGCGTGCGCCGGCGTCTGGGCCAGGTACAGCACGGACGGGCGCCCGTGCAGGTCGAAGCGCCCGTAGTTCTGCATGTGCGCCGGCGCGACGGAGCGAACGGAAAAGGGCCCTCCCTCTGGCGCTTCGCGATCCCAGGGAAAGGCCCTCCACAGCTCGCCGTGCGCGACGCTGCGTTCGTCCGTCATCGTTAGCCGAAGGCGCCGCTGGTCTGGGCCTGGATGGCCATCAGCACCTCGGGCAGGCGCCCCTGCCGCAGCAGCTCGATGGGCTGCTCGCCGTCGAGGTCAGGATTGGCGCCGAACAGCCAGCGGTTGATGGTGCCCGTTTGATAGAAATCGCTCAGGCGCGAGACGGCGGCAGCAAGGTCGCGCAGCAGCCACGCGTTGCCGGTGTGCGCGGAACGCCCCTGGCTCCAGCGCGTAACCTGGCTGCGGTGCACGCCCATGGCCTCGGCCAGGGCGGCGTCGCTGGTGAACGCCTTGCGAGCCTCCAGGTAGTACGCGCGCTGAATGCACTGCGCAGGCTCGACGGTCTGGACCAGCGGCCGGTCGCCGCGTGCGCCCGGCACGCGCGGCAGCCGCTCGTGCAGCGGCACCACCTTGGCCGCCGCGGGCCGCGCGGAGCGGTACGTGCTGTGAACGTTCATCTCCTCCCCCTCATCCCCGGGCTGCTCCTGAGGCAGCTTGTTGTGCATCGCCATAATTTCTCCGTGCAACGCTGCTGCACCTAATTTACACACATCCCAAGATATTACAAGCGTTTTTTCACGCCACCGTTGCGCACCAAACGCAACGAATGCGCCACAGGTGGTCTCGGTTTTTCAAATGTTTCCGAACAGCGCATCTCCAAGCCACGAACGCGTCTGGACCATCCGTCAGGATTCCGGGGCACCCGTGTGCCGCACCTTTACGACCAGGTAGGTGATGGATTCGCCGGTAGTGAGCAGCATCTGGTGGGGAACACCGGCGGGCACCGTGACCACGTCACCCGCCGCGACCGTGCGGCGCGTTCCGCCGGTGATCCGGCCGCCGCGCAGCTCGCCGGGCGCGGTCTGCCGCCCGCCGGATACTTCGCCGCCGCTCAGCAGGGTGGCGGTGCCGTCCTGGATCATCATCACGTCGTCCCACTCGGCATGCACCTCTGCCTCGCCGTCGCCTGTACGGCGCAGGGCGATGACGGTGTACGCGCCGGCATCCACCACCATGCGTGCGTGCAGCGGGTTGGCCTGGTTATCCGGCGTAGCGGCTACGGCCTCGCGGAGCGCGGCGGCGGGGAGGTGACGCACGGAATCCGCGGCCTGCGCGTGCAGCGCGGGCGCGCTGAGCAGCGCGGCACAGACGATCACGAGGTAGCGTGGCATATTATCCTCAGGTGAGCGGGGGTGTCGTGAGCGGGCAAAAAAGCGATCAGGAGGCGAACGTGACGGATTTCGAAGTGAGGGCGATCGGGAGGGTGGAGTCTTCGCTGACCGATCCGGACTCGGCGCCGCGGCAGGCGGATGAAGGGGCGCCCGAGGCGTGGCTGGTGTTGGAGCAGGAGGTGCTCGAGGGGCTTCAGGGCATCGCGGCCGGGGACGAGGTGCTCGTCCTTACCTGGCTGGATCGCGCGCGGCGCGACGTGCTGAGCGTGCACCCGCGCGGCGACACCTCGCGGCCGCGCGAGGGCGTCTTCAACACGCGCTCGCCGCATCGCCCGAATCCCATCGGCCTGCACCGCGTGGGGATCATGGCGATCGACGGTGTGCGCGTGCGGGTGCGCAGCCTGGAAGCGCTCGACGGCACGCCGATCCTCGACATCAAGCCAATCCTCAGCGAAGACATCGGCCAGCGCTGAATCGGCCCTACCGTCTGTGTTTAATTCCTGCTTCATCCGGCGCTACGCACATCCTGCGGGATGAAACAGCGTGTCATTTCGAGGCCCGGACACGACGTAGCGGGCTTTACCTCCACAGGTTGCAGGGCCGAGAAATCTAGCCTCAGCCCGCGCGAGGCCGGACGCGGCAGCCCGCGCCAAATTCGCGGCGGCGACACAGCCTGATGAGGCTGGTCCGGGGGCGCTCCGACAGGCCACGACGGTGCCGAAAGTAGATTTCTCGGTCGCGCACCTGGTCTGATGGTCCGGATAATCCTGCGTGGCGCTCCCTCGAAATGACAATCTTGCGCCGCGGGAGCGAGGCTTCCCAATCAGGGAGCACCGCATGGGACGTCAAGAGACAACGCTCGGGGGACAAAACCCGCGGTCCAGCAGGTTCTTCCCTGTTCCCTGTTCCCTGTTCCCTGTACCCTGTAACCTGTCCCCTTCCCTTCAGGGGTAGAGCTTCTGCACCGACCACCGCGCCGCATCCCCCGCCTCACGATCGAACCGCTCGCGCTCGTGCAGGCGGCTGGGGCGGCCCTGCCAGAACTCGATGCGCCGGGGGTCCAGCCGAAAGCCGGACCAGTATGGCGGGCGCGGGATGTTGTCGCCGGTGAAACGGGCCTCGTACTCCTGCACGCGGGCCATCAGCTCGTCGTACGAGGCCAGCGGCTGGCTCTGGCGGCTGGCCCACGCGCCAATGCGGCTGCCGCGCGCGCGCGACGCGTAGTACTCGTCGGCCTCGGCGGCGGTGACGGAGGTGACGGGGCCCTCGATGCGCACCTGCAGCTCCAGCGGCTGCCAGAACAGGCAGAGCGCGGCGTGCGGGTTGGCCGTCAGCTCGCGCCCCTTGCGGCTTTCCAGGTTGGTGTAGAACACGAATCCGCGCTCGTCGAACCCCTTAAGCAGCACCATGCGCACGGACGGACGCCATTCCGTATCCGCCGTGGCCAGCGCCATGGCCGTGGGCTCCGCCACGCCCGCCGCCATGGCGCGCTCCATCCACTCCCCGAAGCGGCGAAAGGGCTCGCCGAACTCCGCCGTCCGCGTCTGTGCATCCATCGTTTTACCGCGCCCCCGGTTGAACCAGCTCCATCGGCACCGACGCGCGGGTGTTCTCCCACATCAGCGCCAGGTTCACCTCGTTGCCGCCGCCCGGCTCCAGCGCGATGGTGAACTGCTCCACGGGCGCCGGCGTGCGCGCCACCTGCATGGGGATGCGGGCCAGGTCCTGCGCCTGGTCATACTCCGTGCCCCACTGCCCCGTCTGCTTGTTGATGATCAGCTGCCACGCACTCTCCCCCGGCAGCGTGTAGAGCGTGTAGGTGCCCGCGGGGACAGCGGTTCCGCCGATGCGCAGGTCGCGCGGCGTGACCAGCGTGGTGGCCGCGTTGGCGCCCGTGCGCCACACCTGTCCGTACGGCACCAGCGCGCCCATGATCGGGCGGCCGCGCATGGACGGCCGGCCGTAATCCACAAACACGCGGTCGCTGCCGACGGTCGCCTCCGAAGTGTCGCGCGGGCTGGGGATGCCCTGTGCCTGCCCCTGCGCGGGCGCTTCGGCCGTGGGCTGCCGCGCCGGCTGCGTGGGTGCGGCGGACTGCGCCTGCGGATCGACCGATTCGGCGTCGTCCGGGCCGGAGCAGGCGGTGATCGAAGCGGCGGCCAGCAGAAGCAGGACGGGGGCGATTCGGTTCATCGAAAAGACGTGGCGCGGGTGGATCAACGGGCGGCGCGAAGGATGGATTTTACCCGGCGCCGCCCCCGCCCGGCAAGCGCGCGGCTGCGCGGCACGCTTGGTGATCGGTCGATGCCGACGCA
>DASTVC010000600.1:0-22080 GCA_035759295.1 Longimicrobium sp.
CACCGCCGGGGGATCCACCGTCCGCCCCTCCGCCGCGACCACGTATCCCGCCACCACGCCGTCCCGCACGACGACCGCCGCCTCGCGCTCCGCCAGGTCGTTCGGCAGCACGGAGAGGTCGCTCACGGGGAGCGCGAAAGGAGCGGGCGCGTGCACCACCTGCAGCGGCCGCCCCTCGCGGGACGGGAAGACGGTGCGCAGCGACTCGTGACGGTGCACCAGCGTCTCCAGCGCGCCCCGCAGCGCCTCCGGCTGCACCGGGCCCCGCAGCCGCACCCGGAAGGGGATGCTGTAGACGGGGTTCCCCGGGATCATCCGGTCGATGAACCACATCCGCTCCTGCGCGAACGAGAGCGGCAGCACTCCGTTCCGGTCGATGGGGACGATCTCCGGCGCCGCGCCCTCTGCGGATTCGCGGGCGGCGTCGATGCGCGCCGCCATCTCGCGCAGCCGCGGCGCCTCGAACACGGTGCGGATCGGCAGGTCGATGCCGAAGGCGCCGCGGACGCGCGCCAGCAGCTGCATCGCCAGCAGCGAGTGCCCGCCCAGGTCGAAGAACCCGTCCTCGCGTCCGGCTGCGCGCCCCGGCAGCAGCTGCGCCCAGGTGGCGGCGAGCGCGCGCTCCGTATCCGTCACCGGCGCGTCGTTCGGATCCGCCGCGGGCTCGGCCGGCGCGGGCGCGGGGAGCGCCTTGCGGTCCACCTTGCCGTTGGGCGTCAGCGGGAGCGCTCCCATGGGGACGATGACGGACGGCACCATGTAGTCGGGGAGCGTCCCCTGCAGCGTCTCCCGCACCGCCGGGGGATCCACCGTCCGCCCCTCCGCCGCGACCACGTATCCCGCCACCACGCCGTCCCGCACGACGACCGCCGCCTCGCGGACGGACGGATCGCGCAGCAGCGCCGCCTCGATCTCGCCCGGCTCCACGCGGTGGCCGCGCACCTTTACCTGGAAGTCCGCGCGGCCCAGGTAGTGGAGCGCGCCGTCCGACCCCGTACGGACCCGGTCGCCGGTGCGGTACAGGCGGCTTCCGGCCGCCCCGAACGGGTCCGGAACGAACCGCTCCGCCGTCATCCCGGGCCGGCGCAGGTAGCCGCGCGCCAGCCCCGCCCCGCCGATGCACAGCTCGCCGACGGCACCGGAGGGTGCCAGGTGGAGCGCCTGGTCCAGCACGTACAGCCGCGTGTTGTCCACCGGCCGGCCGATCGGCGTGCCGGCGAGCACGGAATCCGCCTCCGCGACATGGAACGACGCGTCGATGCACGCTTCCGTGGGACCGTAGAGGTTCACCACCTCCACGTCCACGCGCGACCGCAGCCGCCGCACCAGCGCCTGTGGCAGCGCCTCGCCCCCCACGTAGACGCGGCGGAGCGACGCGCACGCTTCCAGCCCCGGTTCGTCCACCAGCACCGCCAGCAGCGACGGCACCACCTGCAGCGCGGTGATCCGCTGGCGGCGCAGCGCGTCCGCCAGGTACGCGGGGTCGCGGTGCCCGCCGGGACGCGCCATCACCAGCCGCGCGCCTTCCAGCAGCGGCGCCCAGAACTCCCACACCGACGCATCGAACCCGAACGGCGTCTTCTGCAGCACCGCGCCCTCCGCGCCGAGCGGAAAACGGCGGCGCATCCACGCCATGTGGTTGGCCAGCGCCCGGTGCGGCACCTCGACGCCCTTCGGCGTGCCGGTGGAGCCGGAGGTGTAGATGACGTACGCGATGGACCCGGGATCGGCCGCGGGAAGCTCGCGGCGTTCGCCTTCGGAGCGCTCCGGATCGGCATCGCCGGGGATCACCATCACCCGCGCGTCCGTGGCCGGAAGGGAGCCGGCCAGGTGCGCCTGCGTAAGCACGACGGACGCGCCGCTGTCCTTCAGCAGCCAGGCGATGCGCTCCGCGGGATATTCGGGATCCACGGGCACGTACGCCGCGCCGGCCTTGAGCACCGCCAGCAGCGCGAGCACCATCTCCGGCGAGCGCTCCAGAACCAGCGCCACCCGTGACTCCGGCCGCACGCCCGCGGCGGCCAGCCGGTGCGCCAGCGCGCCGGCGCGCGCATCCAGCTCCGCGAACGTGAGCGATCCCGTTTCCGCCACCACGGCGACGGAGCTCGGCATCCGCGCGGCCTGCGCCGCCACCTGCACGTGCACCGGCGGCAGATCCAGGTGCGGGGGATGCGCGGCCTCCGCGTTCCAGGCGGCCATCCGCGCGCGCTCCGCGTCCGTCACCGGGTCCAGGGCCGACAGGCGGCGGTCCGGGTCGGCCAGCGCCTGGTCCAGCAGCCGCACGTAGTGCGCGCCCATGCGCTCCGCCGTGGCCGCATCGAAGAGGTCGGTGGCGTACTCCAGGTACGCCGTCAGCCCGTCTTCTCCCTCCTCCAGGTTCAGCGTCAGGTCGAACTTGGCCGTGCGATGCGGCGCGCCCCGCTCACGGATCGCGACACCGGGAAGATCCAGAGCCTCCGCGCCGGAGGCCGCGTCGAACGAGAACATCACCTGGAACAGCGGGCCGCGGTCCAGCGCGCGCTCCGTCCGCAGCTCGTCCACCAGCCGCTCGAAGGGCAGGTCCTGGTGCGCGTAGCCGTCCACCGTGGTCTCGCGGACGCGCCGCACCAGCTCGCGGAACGTGGGGTCGCCCGACAGGTCCGTCCGCAACGCCAGCGTGTTGACGAACAGGCCCACGATCGGCTCCGACTCCGGCCGGTGCCGCCCCGCGACGGGCGAGCCGACCACCACGTCGCTGGCCCCCGAGTACCGCCCCAGAAGTGCCGTGAACGCAGCCAGCGTGGCCATGAACGGCGTCACGTGCTCGGCGGATGCCAGACCGCGGACCCGCTCCGCCACCTGCGTGGGGACGGCGAAGGTGTGCAGCGCGCCGCGGAAGCTCTGCTCCGCCGGGCGGGGCCGGTCCACCGGGAGCTCGATGGATGCCGGCGCGCCCTCCAGCGCCCCGCGCCAGTACGCCACCTGCCGCTCCAGCGCGCTCCCTTGCAGCCAGCCGCGCTGCCACGCCGCGAAGTCCGCGTACCGCAGCGGCACCGGCGGCAGCGCGGCGTCGCGCCCCTCCATCCGCGCCGCGTACAGCGCCGACAGCTCGCGGAACAGGATGCCGTACGACCAGCCGTCGGTCGCCACGTGGTGGATGGTGACAATCAGGACGTGCGCGTCCGCCGCGGTCCGGAAGAGAGCGGCCCGGATGGGCAGGTCGCGCGACAGGTCGAACGGGCGGCGCGCCTCCTCGTCCAGCCGCGCGTCCAGCTCCTCTTCCGCCACCTCGGCGACAGGGAGGGCGAACGATCCCGCTGCGGCGATCTGCTGCACCGGCCGCCCGTCATGCTCCACGATGCGCGTGCGCAGCGCCTCGTGCCGCGCCACCAGCGTCTCCAGCGCGCCCCGCAGCGCCTCGGGATCGACCGATCCCGCCAGCTCCAGCACGGCGGGGACGTTGTACGCGCCCGTCCCCGCGCTGAAGCGGTCCAGGAACCACATCCGCTCCTGGGCGAAGGAGAGCGGCGGCTCCGCGGTGGCGGCAAGCGGCTGGATCGGGGGGATGCGCTCGGCGCCGTCCGCCGCGGCGCGCGCGTCCTCCACCTGCGCGGCGAGACCCGCCAGCGTGGGCGCGGCGAACAGCGCCTTCAGTGGCAGCTCGACCCCGAGCACGCGGGCGATGCGCGACATCAGCCGCGTGGCGATCAGCGAGTGCCCGCCCAGCGCGAAGAACGAGTCCGTGCGGCGGATCGTTTGCCCGGCCAGCAGTTCCGCCCAGATCCCCGCCAGCAGCTCCTCCACCGGGCCGCGCGGCGCCTCGCCTTCCTCCGCGGCGTGCGCGGTGGTGGCGGGTTCCGGCAGGGCGCGGCGGTCGATCTTGCCGCCGGGCGTCACCGGCATCGCATCAAGCGCGACCCACGCGGTGGGGACCAGGTACTCCGGCAGCCGCGCGGCCAGCTCCGCCCGTACCGCGTCCGTTCCCGCGCCATCCGCCAGGACCACGTACGCCACCAGCCGCCGCTCCGCCCCGTCCCCGCGCACGGCGACCACGGCCTCGCGGACGGACGGGTGCGCGGCGACGGCGGCCTCGACCTCGCCCGGCTCCACGCGGAAGCCGCGCACCTTTACCTGCGCGTCCGTGCGGCCCAGGTACTCCAGCTCGCCGCTGGCCAGCCAGCGAACGCGGTCGCCGGTGCGGTACAGGCGGCTTCCGGGCGCGCCGAAGGGGTCCGGGACGAACGCCGCCGCCGTCAGCGCCGGCCGCCGCAGGTAGCCGCGCGCCAGCGCCGCGCCGCCGATGTACAGCTCGCCGGGGACGCCCAGGGGCGCAGGCTGCATCCGCCCGTCCAGCACCCGCAGCACGCGCCCGGGATACGGCGTGCCGATCGTAGGCCTCACCGATCCCGCCACCTCGGAGGCAGACGCGGTGACGATGGCTTCCGTCGGGCCATAGCCGTTCAGCAGCACCGCGTCGCCGGGGAGCGCGGACCAGCGCGCCGCCGCGTCCGGACGCATCGCCTCGCCTCCCGTGAGCACCACGCGCGCGGCGCGCTTCACCCGCTCGGCGGCGCGCTCGTCCTCCGCCAGCCCATGCCAGTACGCCGTCGGCGGATTGACGAACGTGATCCCCATCCGCTCTGTCGCGTCCGCCAGCTCGCCCGCGCTCCACACGTGCGGATCGCGCAGCCCGACGGAGGCACCGGCGGTAAGTGCTCCCAGGATCTGCTCGATGGACGGATCGAAGCTAAGCGCCGCGAGGGCGAGCACGCGGTCCGCCGCCGTCAGCCCGTACCGCCGCGCCGCCGACGCCAGGTGCGCTACCGCCGCGCCGTGCGAGACGCCGACGCCCTTGGGGGTGCCGGTGGAGCCGGAGGTGTAGAGCACGTACGCCAGCGACCCCGGATCAACGGCCGCGAGCGGCGTGTTCGTCTCAGTCCCCAGAGGAGCGGAATCGATCGGCAGGACGGGGAGCGCTGTGTCCGGCAGCTGGCCGCTCAGGTGCGGCTCCATGACGACGGCCACGGCACCCGCGTCCTCCAGCATCCACGCCAGACGCGCGGCGGGGAGCGCGGGATCCAGCGGCAGGTACGCGCCGCCCGCCTTCATCACCCCCAGCATGGCCGCGACGGCCGCGGGCGAGTGCTCCGCCAGCACCCCGACCGGCGCGTCGGCGCGGGCGCCGGCCGCAACCAGCTGCCGCGCCAGCGCTTCGGCGCGCGCGTCGAGCTCGGCGTACGTCATTTCCCCGCCGGACCAGACCAGCGCCGTCGCGTGCGGCGCCTGCGCGGCCCGCGCCTCGAACAGCGCATGGATGGACGACTCCGGCGCCGCCATCTCCGCGCCGATCCCCAGATCCAGCGCGCGCGCCTGCTCCGTTTCGTCCATCAGCGGCAGCGCGCTGACGGGCGTCTCCGGCGCGGCGGCGGCGGCGCGGAGCAGGAGGCCGAAGTGCGCCATCATCCGCTCCACCGTCGCCGCGTCCCACAGCGCGGTGGCGTACTCGGCCAGGCCGCGCAGCGCCTCGCCGTCTTCCTCCAGCTGCACCGTCAGATCCACACGCGCCGTGCCGCCGGCGTCCGGAAGGGCGCGCACCTGGAGCGCCTCCAGCGACAGGTCGCCTCCCGGCGCGTTCAGCAGGCCGAACATCACCTGGAAGACGGGTGCGTGGCTCAGCGAGCGCTCCACGCCCAGCTCCTGCACCAGCTCTTCGAACGGCACGTCCTGGTGCGCGTACGCCTGCAGCGTGCTCTCGCGGACGCGCCCCAGCAGCGCGCGGAACGCGGGATCGCCCGAGACATCCGTCCGCATCGCCAGCGAGTTGACGAAGAGGCCGATCAGCCCCTCGGTCTCCGGCAGCCCGCGCCCCGCCACCGGCGAGCCGACGACCACGTCCGTCTGCCCGCTCCAGCGGTGCAGCGTGGCGCTCCACGCGGCCAGCAGCACCATGTACAGCGTGGCACCTTCGCGGCGCGCCAGCTCCCGCGCCGCACGCGCCACCCCGGGCTCGATGGTGAAGTGGTGCGCGGCGCCGTGCGCGTCCGCTTCCGCCGGGCGGGGGCGGTCGTACGGCAGTTCCAAGAGGGCGGGGGCGCCGGCCAGCCGCTCGCGCCAGAACGCGCGCTCGCGCTGCACGGCGTCGCCGTTCAGCCAGGCGCGCTGCCAGAGCGCGTAGTCGGCGTACTGCACCGGCAGCTCCGCCAGCGCCGGCTCGCCGCCGGCCCCGAAAGCGCGGTACAGCTGCGCCAGCTCGCCCATCATCACCCCCCACGACCAGCCGTCGGCGGCGATGTGGTGCACGTTCAGCAGCAGCACGTGCCGCTCGGGAGCGATCCGGAGGAGACGGGCGCGGACCGGGATCTCCTCGCGCAGGTCGAACGGCGCACGCGCATCCGCCGCCGCACGGACCGAAACCTCATCCTCCGCCACGTCGTCCACCGGAAGGACGAAGCGCGGCGGCGGAAGGACGTCCTGCACGGGCTGGCCATCCACTTCGGGGTAGCGCGTGCGCAGCACCTCGTGGCGGGCCAGCAGCGCCTCGAAGGCGCGGCCCAGCGCCTCCGCGTCCAGCGGGCCGTCCAGCTCCAGCGCCTCGGCCATGTTGTAGGCGCCGGACGCGGGCGACATCCGCTGCAGGAACCACATCCGCTCCTGCGCAAAACTGAGCGGTACCGGGCCGCCACGTTCCACACGGACCAGCGGCGGATGCTCGGCCGCCGTCGCCGCTCCGCCCAGACGCTCGGCCAGCGCGCGGACGGTGGGCGCCTCGAACATCGCGCGCAGCGGAAGCTCCACGCCCAGCTCCCGCCGCACGCGCGAAAGCACCTGCGTGGCGAGAATGGAGTGTCCGCCCAGCTCGAAGAAGTCGTCCTCCGCGCCCACCTGCTCGCGGCGCAGCACCGCGCGCCAGATCTCCGCCACCGCCTGCTCGCGCGGCGTGGCGGGGGCGACGAACGCGCGCGCCTCCTCCTGCGCGTCCGGCGCGGGAAGGGCGCGGCGGTCGATCTTGCCGCTGGGGGTGAGCGGGAACGCGTCCAGCGCGACGAATGCGGAGGGCACCATGTACTCCGGCAGCCTCTCGCGCAGGAAGGCGCGCAGCTCCGTGCCCGCCGGCGGCGCATCCGGAGCGCGCCCGACGACGTAGGCCACGAGCCGCGCGTCTCCCGCCTCCTGGAGTACGAGCGCGACGGCGTCGGTGACGTCCGGGTGCGAACGCAGGACGCCTTCGATCTCCCCCAGCTCGATGCGGAAGCCGCGCAGCTTTACCTGGAAGTCCACGCGTCCCAGGAACTCCAGTGCGCCGTCCATCCGCCGCCGCACCCGGTCGCCGGTGCGGTACAGGCGGCCTCCGTGCGCGCCGAACGGGTCCGGGACGAAGCGGTCCGCCGTCAGTCCGGGGCGGTTGAGATAGCCGCGCGTCACGCCCGTCCCGCCGATGAACAGCTCACCGGGGATGCCCAGCGGCGACGGGTTCCCGGCCGGGTCCAGCACGTACAGCGTGGTGTTGGCGATCGGCTCGCCCAGCGGGATCGCGCCCTCCACCGGGACGCGGGACGCGGCGGACCAGACGGTCGTCTCCGTCGGCCCGTACAGGTTCCACACCTCGGAGCCCGCGGCGATCAGCGCGCCCGCGGCCGGGCGCGGCAGCGCTTCGCCGCCGGAGAGGAGGCGCATCCCGGCGCGTGGCGTCCACCCGGAAGCCAGCAGCATCGTCCACGTGGCCGGCGTCGCCTGCATCACGGTCGCGCCGCTGCGGGCGATGAGCGCGGCCAGCAGCGTGGGATCCGCCGCCTGCTCGCGCGTGGCCACAAAGGCGCGCGCGCCCAGGGACAGCGGAAGGAACAGCTCCAGGACGGAGATGTCGAACGCGATGGTCGTCACCGCCAGCAGCACGTCGTCCGCGCGCAGGCCGGGCGCCTGCGCCATCGCGCGAAGGAAGTTACTCGCGCCGCCGTGGCGCACCATCACACCTTTGGGCCGGCCCGTGGACCCGGAGGTGTAGATGACGTACGCCCGATCGTCTGCCGAGACATCCGCATCCGCCCGATCCGCTGGTGCGATGTCGTCCAGCAGGATGCGGTCGAGGGCGGATGCGGGGAGCCGGTTTTCCAGCGCGCGCTCGGTAAGAAGGAGGTGCGCGCCGGAATCCTCCAGCATGTACGCCAGCCGCTCCGCCGGATAGTCGCTGTCCAATGGGAGATAGGCGGCGCCCGCGCGCAGCACGCCGAGGAGCGCGGCCACCATCCGCGCCGAGCGCTCCACGCCCACCGCGACGATGCTCCCACGCCCCGCCCCGCGCGCCCGCAACGCCGCCGCCACGCCGCCCGAGAGCGCGTCGAGTTCCGCGTACGTCAGCGCGCCGTCTGCGCCGTCCACGGCGACGGCGTCCGGCGTCCGCCCAGCCTGCTCCGCGAACAGGCGGTGCATCGGCGCGAAGGACCAGTCGCGCGCGGTGTCGTTCCACCGCTGCACCACGGCCGCGCGCTCGTCGTCATCCACCAGCTCCAGGCGCGAGACCAGCGCGTCCGGGGCGGCGGCGGCGTGCCCCAGCAGGCGCTTGAGGTGCGCCACCATGCGGCCAACGGTGGCGTGCTCGAAGAGGTCCGTCGCGTACTCCGTCTCCACCCGCAACCCGCCGTCGTCTTCCTCGTACAGGTCGAACGCCAGGTCGAAGCGGGCGGTGTCGTACTCGATCTCCAGCGGCGCGATCTCGATCCCGGCCAGGCGCTCGGCCTCGGCGCGGGTGTTCTGCAGCATCAGCGAGACCTGGAACACCGGGTTGCGGCTCAGGTCGCGGGGAATGCGCAGCTCCTCGACGATGCGCTCGAAGGGGAGGTCGGCGTGGTCGAACGCGGCGAGGGTAGCCGCCTTCTCGCGCCGCAGGAGCGCGCGGAAGGTGTCATCCGCGCGCACGGACCCGCGCAGCGGCAGCGTGTTGACGAAGAAGCCGATCAGCCCCTCTACCTCCGTGCGCCCGCGCCCCGCCACCGGCGCGCCGATCACCACGTCCTCCTGCCCCGACCAGCGCGCAAGGACGGCGCGGAGCCCGGCGAGCAGCACGGCGAAGGGCGTGGTCCCCTCCTCCGCCGCCAGCGCACGGACGCGCTGTGCCAGCTCGGGCTCAATGCGATCGCGCCAGACGCGCCCGCGGTGGCGCTCGGCCGGCGGCCGCGGCGCATCCGTCGGCAGTTCCAGCGCGGGCGGGGCGCCGGCCAGTGCGCCGCGCCAGAACGCCCGCTGCTTCTCCAGCGTCTCCCCCGTCAGGTGCTCACGCTGCCACTGCGCGTAGTCCGCGTACTGCACGGGGAGCGGGGGGAGCGGATCGGGCGCGCCCGCCTGGAACGCCGCGTACAGCGCGCCCAGCTCGCGCGCCAGAATCCCCAGGCTCCACCCGTCCGCGATCACGTGGTGAATGGCCAGCAGCAGCACGTGCTCGTCCGCGCCCAGGCGCAGCAGGCGCGCACGGAAGAGCGGCCCCGCGACCAGGTCGAACCCGGTGCCGGCGTCCGCGTGCACCCGCGCGTGTACCGCCGCCTCCCGCTCTGTTTCCGCCAGTGCCGAGAGGTCTTCGACGGGAAGCGGCATCGGAGCGAAGGGGTGGATCACCTGCACCGGCGCGCCGTCGTCGCCCTCGGCGAAGGTCGTGCGCAGCGACTCGTGGCGCGCGCGCAGGGCGTCGAGGGCGCGCTCCAGCGCGGCCACGTCCAACCCGCCACGCAGCCGCAGCGGGCGATGGAGGTTGAAGGCGGTGCTCCCCGGGTCCAGCCGGTCCAGCACCCACAGCCGCTGCTGGCTGAAGGAGAGCGGCAGCGGCGCGCCGGCGCGCGGACGCGGCGCCAGCACGGGGCCGGCGGCCTGCGCGCGCTGCAGCTGCATCCGCAGCTCCAGCAGCCGGCGCTTCTCGGGCGACAGGCCGGCCAGGCGGTTCTGCAGGTCCGTCATGCCCCGCCTCCGCCCACCAGCGCGCTCTCCGCCTCCAGCAGCGCCAGCACCTGCTCGTCCGAAAGCTCGTCCAGATCGTCCATCAGCGCCGCCATGGCCTCCAGCTGCGCCGCCTCTACCGCCGCCGCCAGCTGCGCCAGCGTGGGCGCCTCGAACACGCGGGCCAGCGGGAGCTCCACCCCCAGCGCCTCGCGCACCCGCGTCACCACCTGCGTGGCGAGAAGCGAGTGCCCGCCCAGGTCGAAGAAGTTGTCGTTCAGATAGACCTGGTCCGTTCGCAGCACCTCCGTCCACACCGCGGCGAGCGTGCGCTCCACCTCGGTGCGCGGCTCGGCGGGGGGCGCGTCGTCGCGGCGGACGGCGGGCGCGGGGAGGGCGCGGCGATCCACCTTTCCGTTTTCCGTCAGCGGTAGCGCATCCATCAGCACCACCGCGGAGGGAAGCATGTACGCGGGAAGCTGCGCCTGCAGGCAGGCCCGGATGGCGTCCGCGAGCTCATCCGCCTCCTCTTCCGCCGCCGACGAGGCGACGACGTACGCCACCAGGCGCCGGTCGCCGGGCACATCTTCCCGCACCAGCACCACGCAATCCGCCACGGACGGGTCACGCTGCAGGGCGGCCTCGATCTCCCCCGGCTCGATGCGGTAGCCGCGGATCTTTACCTGCTGGTCGATGCGGCCCAGGAACTCCAGGGTGCCGTCCGGGCGCCAGCGCACCCGGTCGCCGGTGGCGTATAGGCGTGCGCCCGGGGTGGCGGAGAAGGGATGGGGGACGTAGCGCGCGGCGGTGAGCGACGGCGCGTGCAGGTAGCCGCGCGCCACCCCCTCGCCCCCCACGTACAGCTCGCCGGGAACGTCCGTCGGCAGGGCGCGCAGCTCCGCGTCCAGCACGTAAGCGGTGCTCCCGGCGATCGGGTGGCCGATGGGGATGGAGGCGCGCTCGGCGTCTTCCGCGCGCACGCGGTGGCAGCAGGAGAACGTGGTGTTCTCCGTCGGCCCGTAGCCGTTGACGAGCCGCAGCTGCGGATGCGCCTCCAGCACACGGCGCACGTGGGGAATGGAAAGGACGTCGCCGCCGGCCAGCAGCTGCCGCAGCCCGCCCAGCGCGGCGAGGTTGGCGTCCACCATCTGGTGAAAGAGGCCGGCCGTCAGCCAGGCACTGGTCACCCCGTGGCGGGAGAGGAAGCCCCCCAGCGCCTCCACGGTCGGCAGCTCGGCGGGAAAGATGGCCACGCGGCCGCCGTTCAGCAGCGGCGCCCACAGCTCCAGCGTGGACGCGTCGAAGGCGACCGGCGCCAGCTGCAGCCACGTCTCCTCCGCCCCGAACTGCGCGTAGTCCGTGCCACGGACGAGACGCAGCACGGCGCGATGGGGAACGACGACGCCCTTGGGCCGCCCCGTCGATCCGGAGGTGTAGATGACGTACGCGGCGCCGTCCGGCCCCGCATCCACTCGCGGGTCGTCCGCCGATGCCGACGAGATCGCCTCCCACTCCGCGTCCACCAGCGCAGTCCGCATCCCCAGCTCCGCGGGGATGGAGCCAGCCAGCCGCGCCTGCGCCAGCGCCACGCGCGCGCCGCAGTCCGCCAGCATCAGCTCCACGCGGGTGCGCGGATACTGGGGGTTGATGGGCACGTACGCGCCGCCGGCCTTGAGCGTCGCCAGCACGGCGACCACCAGCTCTGGCGAGCGCTCCATCACCAGCGCCACGGGCTCGTCCGCGCGGACGCCCAGCGCGCGCAGGTGGTTGGCGAGACGGGACGAGCGCTCGTGCAGCTCGCCGTACGTCATCGTCCCCCCGTCCCACGACAGGGCCACGCGCGACGGATCGCTTTCCGCCACCGCGGCAAAGGCGCCGTGCACGGTCCCCGCATGCGGATGGACGCGCGCGGCTCCGCTCCAGCGCTCCACAAGCCGCCGCCGCTCGGCCGCATCCGCCAGCTCCGCGCGCGAGGCGGGACGGTCCGGATCGGCGGCGACGCCCTCCAGCAGGTGCAGGAACAGGCGGATCATCCGGTCCGCCGTGGCCGGCTCCCACAGGTCCGTCGCGTACTCCACGCGCCCGCGCAGCCGCTCGCCCTGCTCCTCCATCTCCAGGAACAGGTCGAACTTGCTGGTGCCGCTGTCCACCTCTTCCAGCCGCAGGGTGAGCCCGGGGATCCGCACCGGCTCCATGGGCACGTTCTGCAGCGCGAACGCGACCTGAAAGAGCGGGTTGTGGCTCAGCGTGCGGTCCGGCCGGATGGCCTCCACCACCCGCTCGAAGGGCAGGTCCTGGTGCGCGTACGCCTGCAGCGTGGTCTCGCGGACGCGGGCGATCAGCGCGCGGAACGTGGGATCGCCCGAGAGGTCCGTGCGCAGCGCCATCGTGTTGACGAAGAACCCGATCAGCCCCTCCACCTCGCCCCGCATCCGTCCCGCGATCGGCGAGCCTACCACCACGTCGTCGCGGCCGGAAAGGCGGTGGATCAGCAGGTCGAATGCGGCCAGGAGGACCATGAAGAGCGTGGAATCCGTCTCGCGGGCCAGGGCGCGCAGGCGGGCGGCCAGCACGGGGCGCACCTCGAAGGCGTGGCTCTCGCCGCGGTGGCTCTGCACGGCCGGGCGCGGGCGGTCCGTCGGCAGCTCCAGCACGGCGGGCGCGCCGTCCAGCCGGTGGCGCCAGTACGCCAGCTGCTCGTCCAGCGCGCCGCCGGCCATCCACTCCCGCTGCCACTCGGCGTAGTCCGCGTACTGCAGCGGCAGCTCCGCCAGCGGCGACGGCTCGCCCGCGCGGAACGCGGCGTAGAGGGCGGAGAGCTCGCGGAACAGGAGGTCGATGGACCACCCGTCTCCCGCCACGTGGTGGAGGTTGAGGACGAGGGTGTGCTCCGTCTCGCTGACGCGGATGAGGAGCGCGCGCAGCATCAGTTCCCGCCGCAGGTCGAACGGATGCTCCGCCTCGTCCGCCATCAGCCGCAGCACCTCGCCCCGTGCCCACTCGCCCGGAAGCGCGCGCAGGTCGGCGACGGGCAGGTCGAACGATCCCGGCGCGGGATGGATGACCTGCCACGAGCCGGAGGCGTCCGCGCGGAAGGTGGTCCGCAGCACCTCGTGCCGGCGGACGATTTCCGCCAGCGCGCGGCGCAACGCGTCCACCTCCAGCGCCCCCTCCATCCGCACCGCGAAGGGAAGGTTGTAGAACGGGCTCTCCGGCTCCATCTGGTGCAGGAACCAGAGACGCTGCTGGGCGAAGCTGAGCGGCTGCGGATCGCTGCGGCGGGAGGCGCGCAGCGGCGCGTGCGGCATCTGCACCGCCGCGCCGCGCGCAGCGTCCACCGCCGCCGCCAATGCCGCCACCGTGGGCGCGTCGAACAGGGCGCGGACGGGGAGCTCCACCCCCAGCCGCTGGCGGATGCGGGAGAGCACCTGCATGGCCAGCAGCGAGTGCCCGCCCAGCGCCCAGAAGTCCGCGTCCGCGCCGATCCGCGGCACGCCCAGCACTTCGCGCCACGCCTGCGCCACCTCGCGCTCCGTGTCGCCGCGCGGCTCCGCGTAGCCGGGAAGGGGCGGATCCAGCTCCGCCGGCGCGGGGAGGGCGCGCCGGTCGATCTTGCCGTGCGCGCTCAGCGGCATCGCGGCGAGAACGACGAGCGCGGAGGGCACCAGGAAGCCGGGGAGGCGCTCGCGCAGCCAGCGCCGCAGCTCGGCCTCGTCCACGCCGTCCGCCGCCGGCACCGCATACGCCACCAGCCGCACGCCCGCGCCCTCGAACTCGCGCGCCACCACGGCGGCCTGCATGACGGAGGGATGCTCCGCCAGCACCGCCTCCACCTCGCCCGGCTCCACGCGAAAGCCGGCGATCTTCACCTGCTCGTCCACGCGCCCCAGGAACTCGATCTCGCCGTCCGCCCGCCAGCGCGCGCGGTCGCCGGTGCGGTACAGGCGGCTTCCGGGCGCGCCGAACGGGTCCGGCGCGAACCGCTCCGCCGTCAGCCCCGGCCGTCCCAGGTAGCCCCGCGCCACCCCCTCGCCGCCGATGCACAGCTCGCCTTCGCTAATCGCATGGAGCTCGTCGGAAAGGATGTACGTCCGCGCGTTGGGCATCGCCCGGCCGATCGGCACCTCGCCGTCCGCATCCCCCACCGCCTCGTAAACCGTCGCGGTGATGGCGGCTTCGGTGGGGCCGTAGCCGTTCATCCACCGGATCCCGTCCCTCGCGATGCGCCGCCACTCGGCCAGCGCCGCCGGCTGCGCCTTCTCGCCACCCACGATCACCAGCCGCAGGCCGGCGGGAAGCGCGGCGTCGGACGCGCCCAGGTCGTGCACCCAGGCGTGCCAGAAGGCGGTGGGGATGTTCAGCACCGTCACCCGCTCGGCCGCCAGCCACGCCATGAACTCCGACCCGAACCCCGCCACCCGCTCCGGCCGGAAGACGACAGCCCCGCCCGCGGCCCAGGTGGGAAAGATCTCCTCGACGGAGATGTCGAAGCCGATGGAGGTGAGCTGCGAGGCGCGGTCCGCCGCCGTCAGGCCGTAGCGCTCGACGACGGCAAGGTTGTGCGAGCCCAGCGCGCGATGGCTGATTCCGACACCCTTCGGCCGCCCGGTGGAGCCGGACGTGTAGATGACGTACGCCAGCGCGTCGGGATGGAGATCGATCTGCAGGTCGCCCGCGTCCTCGCGCCGCAGGAGATCGCAGTCGAGATCGACGAACAATGTCTCCGCGCCGGCGCATTCTACGCGCTCCCGGGTCGCGGCGGTGCACAGGACCAGCGACGCGCCCGAGTCCTCGATCACGTAGCGGATGCGCTCGGCGGGATAGTCCGGATCGACCGGGACGTACGCGCCCCCGGCCTTGAGCACGGCCAGCAGCGCGACCGGAAGCTCCGCCCCGCGCCCCATCGACACCGCCACCCGCGCGTCCGCGCCCACGCCCCGCCCGCGGAGCACGCGCGCCAGCCGGTTGGCCGCCGCGTTCAGCTCCCCGTACGAGAGCACCGCCCCGTCGAACACCGCCGCGGGCGCCCCGGGCTCGCGCCGCGCCGCCGCCTGGAACAGGCGATGGGCGAACGCGGGCCCGCCCTCCGCCTCAAGGGCGAAGCGCGCGCCCGGCGCGAGGGCCGGGGTGGCGTCGGGGGTGATGCGCGTGGAGGTGGCGATCATCGGGTGCTGCGCGGGATAGTCCCGGTTCGCGGGACGGCTCGCCGGGCGCGCCGCCCACGCGGCGTGCGCCCGGCCATTTCGTTCTTT
The DNA here is from genome assembly GCA_035759295.1 of Longimicrobium sp. Classification (GTDB taxonomy): domain Bacteria; phylum Gemmatimonadota; class Gemmatimonadetes; order Longimicrobiales; family Longimicrobiaceae; genus Longimicrobium. The sequence goes on from DASTVC010000600.1 coordinate 15,153, forward strand.
TAGTGCCACTAAACACACAAACAGGGAAACAAGCCGCCCGGAGCGGAGTCGGCATCGCCGAACCTCTACCCCGGGCCCGGCGCTCCGCACGGCCCTTCGCCCCCGTATTCGGAGAATCTAATGCATTTCGTGTCAGATGGCTACAGCATCGAAGAAGTGGTACGGTGGAAACAACCCGCTAAGTTACATTAAATAATGAGCTTACAAAACTGGAGGGCGCGGCGGGTGCACAGGAGCAGGCGCTTGCGATGGCTGAATGCAAACGCTCTGCTCGTGAACTGGTGGCGCCTGATTGATACCAGACCGGCGGTTTCAGCGCGCGGGGAGGCGCGGCCGGCAGGGCGGCGGGGGGGCAAGGGATGTGGACGGCGGGCCCGCGCGGAGATCAAATCCGCACGCATCGCGACACTACTGTTTAACTGCGTCGAGCACCTGGTGCAGGTCGATGGAGAGGGTGCGCAGAAAGAGCGCGCGGTCGTCCTGCAGAAAGAAGTGGCCGCCGGGAAACATGCGGACCGCGAACGGCCCCCGGGTGTGCCGCGCCCACGCCTCCACCTGGTGGCGCTGCACCTTGGGGTCCGCGATTCCGCCGTACGCCGTCAGGGGGACATCCAGCGGTTCCTGCTCGGTGAACTGGTACGTCTCGTGGATGGCCACGTCGGCGCGCAGGGTGGGCACCAGCAGCGACAGCAGCTCCTCGTGCGCCAGCAATTCCGCGGGAAGTCCGCCCAGCTCCTGCAGATCGGCAAGGAATTCGGGCTCGGGAAGCTGGTGGGTGGGCCCGCGATCCGCCGGCAGGTCGGGCGCGCGGCGTCCGGAGGCAAAGAAGTGCACGGGCCCCGGCCGCCCCCGCGCCCGCAGCGTGCGCGACAGCTCGAACCCGATCAGCGCGCCGTTGCTGTGCCCGAACATCGCGAACGGCTGGTCCAGGAACGGCTCCACCGCGTCGGCCAGCGCCTCCACCAGCGGCGCCACCCGGTCGAAGGGCGCTTCCATGATGCGGTTCTCGCGCCCCGGCAGCTGCACCGGCAGCACCTCCACCTCCGGCGGCAGCACGTCGGCCCACCCCCGGAACGCCGACGCCCCGCCCCCCGCGTGCGCAATGCAGAGCAGCCGCAGCCGCGCCCGCGTGTTGGGGCGCGGCCGCACGATCCAGCGGTTGGTGGTTGGGGTAGCGTTCACGGTCTCGTTGGCTTCTGGTGCAAAGAGGCGGGGAAGGTAGCGGGAAAAGGCGGCGGGGTGAAGGGGAGGGGGTGAACGGGTGACAAGGTGAACGGGTGACGGGGTGACGGAGCGTCCTCGCGAGTGCATGCAAATTGACGTGGCCGCACACCACGGGCTAAAGCCCGCGGCTGGAAATGCCATAAGCCCCGCCCTGGGCTCGCGGAGCTCGCCCGGCGGGGCTTCAACTGCATCGAGATCCCATCGGCCTGCTGCGGACGCGGACCGCGCGAGCAGGTGAAGCCCCGTTTGCGAGGAACGAGCAAAAGGCGGGGCTTGTGGCCGTCATAGCCGCGGGCTTCAGCCCGTGGCGGCCGGAGCCCGAACCGAACGCCGAACGTCAAACGCCGCAGACCCTTCCGCGGTGTGGCCCCTTCATCCCGCGCATGCATCCTTCGGAAACCGGACGCCTTGCCGCGGGCCGCGCCGCGCACGAAGATGGGGCCGCAGACAGGACTCCATCCGCAGACCACAGGGACGACCGATGCCGCGCAACTGGCTGATGAAGAGCGAGCCCGGCGTGTTCTCCATCCACGACCTGCGCCGCGACGGGCGCACGGGGTGGGAGGGGGTGCGCAACTACCAGGCGCGCAACTTTCTACGCGACGACGCCCAGCCGGGCGACCGCGTGCTCTTCTACCACAGCAACGCCGACCCGCCGGGCGTGGCCGGCCTGGCGCGCATCGCCCGCGCCGGCTACCCCGACCCCACCGCGCTGGACCCGGCAAGCGAGTACTTCGATCCCAAGGCCAGCGAGGCAGACCCGCGCTGGTTTACGGTCGACATCGAGTTCGAGGAGGCGTTCCCCGCCCTGGTCTCGCTGGACGACCTGCGCGCCACCCCCGGCCTGGAGAAGATGCTCGTCATCAACAAGAGCCGCCTCTCCGTCCAGCCCGTCACCGACGCCGAGTACGACATCGTCGTCCGCCTGGGCCGCGCGGCGAAGCCTGCGGTGTAAGGGGAAGCAAAGACAGGCCTCACGCAGAGTTAGCGGAGTTAGCAGAGTCGTTCCGAAGTGTCGCCTCGGTCAGATGCGCGAGGAAACGGCACGAGAAAACTCTGTTGACTCTGCTGACTCTGCGTGAGGCCAATCTTTTGTGCCCTACGCGACCACCCGCGGACGCGAGACGAGCGGAGCAGCCGTGACGGGGCGCGGCTCACGCGCGGGGCGGGCGGGCACGGCCCAGTCGGGCAGCTCGGGCGGATCCCAGCGGAACAGCTTCTGGTCCTTGGTGCGCCCCCGGAAGCGGCCCCGCTCGCTGATCACGGCGAACGTCTCTTCCAGCGCGTACAGGTAGCGCCCGATCCCCCACTGCACCGCCGCGCGCTTCATGGCGCCCGACAGGCCGCCCTTTACGCCCTCGACGTCGGTGTTCTCGGCACCGTCCCACTTGGTGACCCACTCGTCGCCCACGCGAATGGAGAGCCCGCACATCACGCCGCCGTCCGGGCCGGGGCGAAACTCGTTGCGCCAGTTCTCGGGGCCTACCACCTCGTCCAGGCGCATCTGGATGGCCCGGTTGGTCACGTAGGGAACCGTGATGGCCCACACGCGCCCGTTCTTTTCGCCGGCCTGCTGAATGCGCCACTCGATGGCGTCGGCCTCGAAGTAGTCCTGCAGCGCCTTGAAGTTGATCTCCGACATCGCGCCCTCCCTATCGCTTCGCCCGCTCCCGGGACACGCCTTCTTCTTTCTTCGGTTTATATTCGGTATAATACCCGAAGCTGTCAAGAGACGCCGCCCGGTGGCGCGCAACGTGTGGGATGTGGACGGCGGCCCTCACCCCGGCAGCCCTCCCCGGCGGGCCCTCACCCGGCTCGTTCCTCGCCTGCCCTCTCCCACAAACTGCGTGGGAGAGGGGACAAACGGCACGGGCGATGGGGCGCTTCGGACGAATGGGCGCAGATCCAGGCCCGCGCCTGCGACGCGGGGGCCTCTCCCCCGCCGGGGCCTTTTGCTCGTTCCTCGCAACGGCCCGGCGACTCCTCCCCCCAAACTGCGGGGGAGGGGTGGTGCCTGGCTGCTTCTGGAGCGGGATCGAAGTCCACCTCCCCCAGGGTTTTTGGGGGAGGTGCGAGCCTAAGCGAGTAAGGGGGCGCCCCGCGGACACAGCTGGATGCCCCGTCCTAGCACCATCGAATTCTCCCCTCTCCGTGAGGAACGAACGGGGAGGGGCCGGGGGAGGGGCACCCCGCGGACGCAGTTCGATGCCGTTCGTCGTGCCTTCACTCCCGCACTAACGCACTCCCGCACTCAGTCCGGCACGTTCCGCCGCAGCTCCTCCAGCCACACCGTCGCCTCGCTGTCACTCGGCGCGCGCCAGTCGCCGCGGGGGGAAAGCGAGCCGCCGGAGCCCACCTTGGGGCCATTGGGCATCGCGGAGCGCTTGAACTGGCTGGTCTTGAAGAAGCGCCACAGAAAGACCTCCATCCACCGCTTGATGGTGGCCAGGTCGTACTCGTTGCGCTTGGCTTCGGGAAGCAGGTCGCTCCAGCGGCCGCGCGCGCGGTCGCCCCACGCATTCCACGCCAGGTACGCCACCTTGCTGGGCCGGAATCCGAAGCGCGTGATGTAGTAGGTGTTGAAGTCCTGCAGCTCGTACGGCCCGATCGTCTCCTGCGTGCTCTGCGCCGGCGCCGACGCGTCGTCGCCCTCGCCGTGCGGCACCAGCTCGGGCGAGATCTCGGTGTCCAGGATGGACTGCAGCACCGCCCCCGCCTCATCGCCGAACTGTCCCGTCTGAATCACCCAGCGGATCAGGTACTGGATGAGCGTCTTGGGCACCGAGCCGTTCACGTTGTAGTGCGACATCTGGTCGCCCACCCCGTACGTGGCCCACCCCAGCGCCAGCTCGCTCAGGTCCCCCGTCCCCAGCACCAGCCCGTTGTGCCGGTTCGCCAGGCGGAAAAGGTGACTCGTGCGCTCCCCCGCCTGCACGTTCTCGAAGGTCACGTCGTACACCGGCTCGCCCGCGCCGTACGGGTGGCCGATGTCGCGCAGCATCTGCAGGGCGCTGGGGCGGATGTCGATCTCCTCCGCCGTCACCCCCAGCGCGCGCATCAGCTTCCAGGCGTTGCTCTTGGTCCCCTCGCTCGTCGCGAATCCCGGCATGGTGTACGCGAGGATGTTCGTTCGCGGCAGACCCAGCGCATCCATCGTCCGCGCCGCCACGATCAGCGCCTGCGTGGAATCCAGTCCGCCGCTGACGCCGATCACGATCCGCTCGATCCCGGTGCTGGACAGGCGCTTCATCAGCCCGTGCACCTGGATGTTGTACGCCTCGTAGCAGCGGGCATCGCGCTCCGCCGGATCGTCCGGCACGTAGGGAAAGCGCGCCACGTCGCGGATGAGGGGGATCTCACCCTCCGGCACCCGGAACTCGAACGGGATGCGGCGGATGCCCTCGATGCGGTCGCGGTGGTCGGCGACGTTGTCGTGAAAGAAGGTGAGGCGCGAGCGGTCCTGCGCCAGCCGCTCCAGGTCCACGTCGGCCACGATCATGTGCGGCTCGGGAACGAAGCGCTCGGATTCCGCCAGCAGGTCGTTGTTCTCGTAGATCAGCGCGTGCCCGTCCCAGGCCAGGTCCGTGGTCGATTCGCCCGGCCCCGCCGCGCTGTACAGGTACGCCGCCACGCAGCGGCCGGACTGCGACGCGCACAGGTCCCGCCGGTACTCCGCCTTGCCGACGGTGATGTTGCTGGCGGAGAGGTTGGCCAGCACCGTGGCGCCGGCCAGCGCGGCCCAGCTGCTGGGGGGGATGGGCGTCCACACGTCTTCGCAGATCTCCACGTGCAGCGCGAACCCGTCCACGTTCTCCGCCTCGAACACCAGGTCGCTGCCGAACGGAACCAGCTGCCCGCACACCTGCGCCTCGGTGAACGGCGCCTCGGCCGCGCGGGCGAACCAGCGGCGCTCGTAGAACTCGCGGTAGTTGGGGAGATACGACTTGGGGACGATCCCCAGGATGCGCCCGCGGTAGAGGACGACGGCGCAGTTGAAGATGTGCCCGCCCAGCCGCAGGGGCGCGCCGACAAGCAGGACGGGCGTCATCCCCACGCTCTCGCGGACGAGCTGGGCGAGCGCCTCCTTTACCGCGTCGAGCAGGGCGTCCTGCTGAAACAGGTCGTCGCAGCTGTAGGCGCTGATCCCCAGCTCCGGGAACAGCGCCACCGCGGCGTGCGCGTCCGACGCCTGGCGCGCCAGCCGCAGCGTGTGCTCCAGGTTGAACGCGGGATCGGCCACGCGCACCGCGGGAATGCACACCGCCGCGCGGACTAACCCGTGGGAGTAGATGGATTTGAACGGTGCGCGCATGCCCTCTCCGCTGCCCGGTTACGCTGAACCCGCGTACACGATACGGATTGCCCCCCGCGGATGCCATGCCGGGCGTGCTCGCGCGCCAAATTCACCACGGGCTGAAGCCCGCGGCTGGAAAGGCCATAAGCCCCGCCCTGGGCTCGCGGAGCTCGCCCGGCGGGGCTTCACCAGCCCGGATGCGGCTGGTTACGTGACGGGAGGATGGCAGGTCAGCGCTACACGAACCACGCGCGCCGGGCGATGCCTGCGCGAGCGGGTGAAGCCCCGTTTTGCGAGGAACGAGCAAAGACGGGGCTTATGGCCGTTCCAGCCCCGGGCTTCAACCCGGGGTGGGCGAGGTTCAGCGGAATGCTACTGGTGCACGAAGGCGCGCACCTGGGCGTACGTGGTGGGGTCCTTGTAGAAGTCGCTGTGACCCAGGCAGGCCGTCTGCGTGTTGGTGGCGCCAACCAGCGGGGTGCTGTTGTCGGGCTCGATCACGGCGTCGCAGGCGGACCACCAGGTGGCGTAGCGGGGCGCGCCCGGCGTCTCGTCGGTCGCGTTCAGGTTCTTCACGAAGGTGGATCCGGTCCGCATCTCCACGCACGACGTGGTCAGGCAGCCGAACGCCCAGGTGGTTCCGTGGTTGGGCCCGCCCAGCGAGACCCACGCGTCGATCTTGCTGTCGCCGCCCAGATTCTTCGCGTAGTAGCGCGACGACAGCCCGCCCATGGAGTGGCTGATGATGTCGACCTTCGTGGCGCCCGTGGCCAGCAGGATGGAATCAACCTTGGTGCGGATCTGCGCGGCGGTGGTGGCGTTGCTCTGCGAGGTGTTGTAGCTCCAGCTCACCAGCTGCGCGTCCGTCCAGCCGTCCGCCTTGAAGCTGGCGATCATGGTGCTCCAGATGCTGCCGCTGGAGTTGAACCCGTGCACGAACAGAATGGGGTGCCGCTCCGGCGCCACGATGACCTTGCTGGCGCCGTCCGGCGCAAAGATTCCGCCGCGCTCGCAGCCCGCGAGCACGAAAAGGGTGAGCAGAACAGGAACGAGGGACCTGCGCATGGGGATGACTCCTGGGGATGATGGATAACGGATCACGCGATGGCGAAGGGGGTCCGCCACAAACACGCGTTTCCAGACGATTGTAACGCAATCTTCGTCACCCAGCAACCCGTCTCCCTTTGTAACTCCAACACCCTCAGCAACTTCCACCCTCGAACCAGATCCCCATCTTCCCGAAATCCATCCAATCGCTCACTCATCCTCCCTCAAACCCGTTCACCCACTCCGGTCCCGTTCACCCGTTCACCCGTTCACCCGTTCACCATCACACCATCACACCATCACACCATCACACCATCACACCGCTCCTCTGGCGCCCGCCTTGCAATCCCCCACCGCCCTATC
>DASTVC010000601.1:0-17686 GCA_035759295.1 Longimicrobium sp.
TGGACACCGGCGCCAGCAAGTTCGACATGACCTGGGCCACGCTGGAGTTGCCGTACGATCGGCCGCGCCCGCCGGTGGCCACCAACCGCGGCGCCATTCACCGCTTCGTGTACCCCGGCGCGCTCACCGAGCGGCTGCGCACGCTCGGCAAGGAGGTGCACGCGTCGGTGAACATGGTGTTCATGGCCGGCTTCAACCTCCTCCTGCAGCGCTACAGCGGGCAGGACGACCTGGTGGTCGGCACGCTGCTGGGCAACCGCAACCGGGCCGAGCTGGAGCCGCTGGTGGGCTACTTCGTCAACTCGGGCGCCGTGCGCACCCGGCTGGACGGCGACCCCACCTTCCGCGAGCTCGTCGGCCAGGTGCGCACCGCCATCCTGGACGCCGACGCGCACCAGGAGCTGCCGTTCGACCAGGTGGTCGACGCGCTCAAGGTCCCGCGCGACGCGGGGCGGAATCCCCTGTTCCAGGCGATGTACTTCCACCACACCTTCGTGGGGTCGCACCACCTGGACGACGAGCAGGCCGCGCTGGCCGGCGCGCTCAACCTGCGCTCGCTGTACCAGGAGGCCGAGGCGGTGCTGGTGGACACCGGCGCCAGCAAGTTCGACATGACCTGGGCCACGCTGGAGATGGACAACCAGATGCCCGGGATGGTGGAGTACACCACCGACCTGTTCGACGACTCGACGATCGCGCGGATGGTGGCGCACCTGCGCGTGCTGCTGGACGAAGCCTGCGCCCACCCCGACGTCCCCGTCTCGCGGCTGGAGATGACGTCGCCCGAAGAGCGGGCGACACTCCTCGATTGGGGGGTGAACGAGCCCCCGTATCCCGCGGATGCCACCCTACCCGCCCTCTTCGCCGCGCAGGTGGCGGCGCGCGGCGACGCCGTGGCGGCGGAGTTCGAGGACGCCACCCTCACCTGGCGCGAGCTGGACGAGCGCTCCAGCCGCACCGCCCGCTACCTGGCCAAGCTGGGCGTGCGGCCGGGCACCAGCGTGGGATTGGCGACGGAAAACTCCGCGCGGATGGTCACGGGGCTGCTGGGGATCATCAAGGCGGGCGGAACGGCGGTGCCGCTGGATCCCGGGTATCCGGCGGACCGGCTGGCGTTCATGGTGGAGGACACGAAGTCCGGCGTGATCGTGACGGAGGGCGACGCGCTGGGGTGGATGGCGGACCGCGAAGGCGCCACCGTCGTGCGCCTGGACGCGGACTGGTCCGCCATCGCGCATGAGTCCCCCGCGCCGTTCGACTCCCCCGCGGGGCCGAACACCGTGGCGTACATCATCTTCACCTCCGGCAGCACGGGAACGCCCAAGGGCGTGCGCATCCCCCACCGCGCCATCGCCCGCATGGCCACCGAAGGCGGCGTGGCGCCCATCACCGCGGCCGACCGCGTGGCGCAGCAGTCGTCGCTCTCGTTCGACTCGTCGCTCTGGGAGATCTGGGGCGCGCTGCTGAACGGCGCGGCGCTGGTGAACGTCTCGCGCGACTTCATCCTTTCCGCGCGCGGCTATGCGGACGCGCTCAAGGAAAAGCGCATCGGCATCGCCTTCCTGACCACGCAGCTGTTCAACCAGCTGGTGCGCGACACGCCCGACGTGCTGGGCTCGCTGCACACGGTGGTCTTCGGCGGCGAGAAGACCGACCCCGGCGCGGTGCGCGCCTGCCTGGCCGGCGACCGCCCGGCGCTGCTGGTGAACGCGTACGGGCCCACCGAGGGCACCGTCTACACCACCTTCTTCCCCATCGAATCGGTGGCGGAGGATGCCACCACGGTGCCCATCGGCCGCCCCATCCCCGGCACGCGCGTCTACGTCCTCTCCCCCGGCGGGGGGATGGCGGGGGTGGGCGTGCCCGGCGAGCTGGTGGTGGGCGGCGACCGTGTCGCACTCGGCTATCTCGATCGCCCTGAGCTCACGGCGCAGCGCTTCGTGGCGGACCCGTGGGCCCCCGGCGGCACCATGTACCGCACCGGCGACCGCGTGCGCTGGACGGCGGAGGGCGTGCTGGAGTTCGTGGGGCGGATGGACGACCAGGTGAAGGTGCGCGGATTCCGCATCGAGCTGGGCGAGGTGGAGAACGTGCTGCGCCAGCACCCCGCCCTGCGCGACGCCGCCGTGGCCGCCCGCGACGACGGCGGCGCCGAGCGCAAGCTGGTGGGCTACGTGATCCCCGCCGGCGACGAGCCCACGGCGTCGGAGCTGCGCGGGTGGATGAAGGAGCGGCTCCCCGAGTACATGGTCCCCACGCTCTTCGTCACCCTCGACGCGCTGCCGCTCACGCCCAGCGGCAAGGTGGACCGCAAGGCGCTCCCCTCGCCCGAGGGGCGGCGGCTGGAGGCGGGCGAGGGCTACGTGGCGCCGCGCACCGAGGCCGAGGCCACGCTGGCCCGCGTCTGGGCCGAGGTGCTTGGCGTGGAGCGGGTGGGCGCGCTCGACAACTTCTTCGCGCTGGGCGGCGACAGCATCGTCTCCATCCAGATCGTGGCGCGCTGCAACGAGGCGGGCCTGCGCGTGCAGCCCCGCCACCTCTTCATGTACCAGACGGTGGCGGAGCTTGCGGCCGTGGCGGGGCAGGCGTCGGCGCCGGTGGCCGAGCAGGGGATCGTGGCCGGCCCGGTGCCGCTCACCCCCGTGCAGCGCTGGTTCTTCCACCAGCAGCCGGCCGATCCCGCGCACTTCAACCTCACCCTCCTGTTCGCCGCGCGCGAGCGGGTGGATACGGACGCGCTGGCCCGCGCCTGCGCCGCCGTGGTGGCGCACCACGACGCGCTGCGGCTGCGCTACGAGCGGTCGGATTCCGGCGAGTGGGAGCAGGTGAACACCGCGCCCTCCGCGGAATCCGCGCTGGAGCTCATCGATCTCACGGCCGTCCCGGCGGATGCGCGCGAGGCGGCGTTCACCGCGCGCGCGGACCTGGTGCAGCGCTCGCTGGACCTGGCCAACGGGCCGCTGGTGCGCTTCGCCCTCTTCGACCTGGGGGACGGCCAGCCGCAGCGGCTGCTGATCGTGGCGCACCACCTGGTGATCGACGCGGTGAGCTGGGGCTTCGTGGCGCAGGACGTGGAGACCGCGTACACGCAGGCCGCGCGCGGCGAGGCGATCCATCTGCCGCGCAAGACCACGTCGTTCCGGCAGTGGGCCGAGCGGCTGGCCGCGCACGCCAGCACCGGTGAGGTGCGTCAGCAGGCGCCGTTCTGGCTGGGGCAGGCAGGCGTCCCCGCGCTCCCCGTGGACGGCGACCCGTCCGCCAACACCGAGGGCCAGGCCGAGCGCTACGGCCTGGAGCTGGACGAGGAGACCACGCGCGCGCTGCTCACCGACGTGCCGCCGGTCTACGGCACGCAGATCAACGACGTGCTGCTGGCCGCCCTCGCCCGCGCCTTCCGCGGGTGGACGGGTGAGCGGGCGATGCTGGTGGACCTGGAAGGCCACGGCCGCGAGGACCTGTTCGACGGCGTGGACCTGTCGCGCACGGCGGGGTGGTTCACCGCCATCTACCCCGTACGCGTGGAGCTGTCGGAGGGCGGCGCGCCGGGCGATGACCTGGTGGCGGTCAAGGAGCAGCTGCGCGCGGTGCCCGAGAAGGGGATCGGCTACGGGCTGCTGCGCTGGCTCTCGGACGATCCGGAGATTCCGCACGCGCTGGCGGAGCTGGCGCCCGCGCAGGTGAGCTTCAACTACCTGGGGCGGATGGACTTCGGGGGATCGGGGGATGACGCGCTGTTCACCGGGATGGACGCCGACGTGGGCGCGGCGCGCAGCCTGGAAGGCGCGCGGACGCACCTGATCGGCGTGGACGCGGCGGTGAGCGGGGGGCGGCTGTTCGCCACCTGGACGTACGGGCGCAACGTGCACCGCGCCGACACGGTGGAGCGCCTGGCCGCCGCGTTCATGGACGAGCTGCGGGCGATCGTGGCGCACTGCCGCGACCCGCAGGCGGGGGGCTACACCCCCAGCGACTTCGGCCTGAGCGGCCTGGACCAGGCCGGCCTGGACTCGTTCCTGTCGCAGATCGGGTGAGTCGAATCACCCGGAACAGCCTGATGCAGAATCCGACGAAACTGTCATTCTGAGGGAGGCGCCGCGCGAGACTCTTCGTCTCGGTGGAAAGCCTGGCGCCGACCGAAGAATCTTTGTCTGGGCGGCAGATTCCGCCCGCCGGGCGGGGTTCCCGGGCTTTGCCCGGGGAGGGGGTCCGGCGCGAGGGGACGGAGATTCTTCGGTCGCGCTGCACGGTGTGGCGCGACACCGCCGCTCCGGGGTGGGCGCTCCCTCAGAATGACAGGTGTTTCCGCGGCCTGGGTATCAAGTCAACGCCGAGGGTTGGCAACACCCTCTGATACCGAATCCGGCCGAACTGTCATTCTGAGGGAGGCGCCGCGCGGCGCTCGGCCTCTCGGTGGAAAGCCTGGCGCCGACCGAAGAATCTTTATCTGGGCGGCAGATTCCGTCCGCCGGGCGAGGTTCCCGGGCTTTGCCCGGGCAGGGGGTCCGGCGCGAGGGGACGGAGATTCTTCGGTCGCGCTGCACGGTGTGGCGCGACACCGCCGCTCCGGGGTGAGCGCTCCCTCAGAATGACAGGTGGTTCCGCGGCCTGGGTGTGAGGGAGTGTTGGAAACCCGTCCACCAGCGTTGACTTCCTGAGGGAGGCGCCGCGCCGCAATCTGCTTCCGCGATGCAGCCTGGCGCCGACCGAAGGACCTCGCCGGCATTACGGCTGGCCTTCGACGGAGTGCGGGCTTGGCCCACGCGAGCAGGTGAAGCTCGCGTATGCCGGGAGCCGTGAACGCGCGCGACAACGTGTCATTCCGAGGCCGGCCACGCTGTTTTCTCCGGTCTGCGCCACCGGTCGCAGGGCCGAGGAATCTACCGTCGGTTACCTGGAGGGTTGATGCGGCAGCCCGCGCTGATCCCGCGGCCACTCCGCGGCCCGACAGAGTAGGGCGAGGACGCCGCGGGTATTCGGCGGTCCGGCAGCCTACGAGCATCCGACGCTGGATTTCTCAGTCGGCGCCAAAGTCTGGAGCGGCAGTTGGTTCGGAGCGGCGCCTCCTTCGAAATGACAGGGTTTGCGTTCGGCGGAGACGCGAGGGGCGGGTGCAGTGGCTGAAGGCGAGTTCCGAGGAGACCGAGAGGAGGTCCTTCGGTCGCGCGCAGAGGGTTCTGTTGGTTCAAGTTCCACGCGGCGCTCCCTCAGGAAGTCAACGGGGTGGAGGCGGGGTCCAGAGAGCAACCGCACGCGGTTGTGTGAGTTCAGGATACGCGTTGCGCTCCCTCAGGAAGTCAACGCCGCGGGGTTGAGGGGTAGGGCGGGCGCTGAAGGCACCGGGGACGCAGGCCTTATCCCCTGATCAATCGACCCGATCCGCCGTTCGACGGCGGGTCGGGGTTACTTACGGATAAATCGCATGGACCGCAGGAACGTCGAGGACATCTACCCGCTTTCCCCGCTGCAGCAGGGGATGCTCTTCCACGTCGTCTACAGCGAGGGGGCGGCGTACCAGGAGCAGTTTCCCCTGCTGCTGACGGGCGAGCTGGACGCGGACGCGCTGGAGCGCGCCTTTCGCGGGGTGGTCGCGCGGCACGCGGCGCTGCGCACCGGCTTCGGATGGGAGGGGGTGCCGCAGCCGCTGCAGTTCGTCCTGCGCCAGACGGAGCCCGTCTTCGACCGGGTGGACTGGAGCGACGCGGGCGACGACTGGCACGCCCGCTTCGACGCGCTGATGGAGAGCGACCGCCGCCGCGGACACAACCTCAAGCAGCCGCCGCTGGTACGCATCACCCTCGCCCGGATCGACGACCGGCGCCACCTGATGCTGCTGTCGGTGCACCACCTGGTGATCGACGGGTGGTCGCTCCCCCTGGTGGTGGGCGAGCTGGACGCGCTGTACCGCGCCGAGCGCGCCGGGCGCCCCGCGGGGCTTCCCCCCGCGCCCCGCTACCGCGACTACGTGCAGTGGCTGATGGGCCGCGACGCCGGCGCCGCCGAGCGCTTCTGGCGCGGCACGCTGGCGGGGGTGCGCCGCGCCACGCCGCTGCCGCTGGACCGCGGCACCCCGGGCGGCCACGCCCAGTCCGAGGGGCAGGCCCACCTGCGGCTGAGCGCCGAGGCCACCGCGCGCCTCCACACCGCCGCCCGCGCGTACGGGCTCACGCTGTACACCCTGGTGCAGGGCGCGTGGGCGCTGCTGCTGGCCCGGTACGCGGCCGCCGGAGACGTGGTGTTCGGCACCACCGTGTCGGGCCGTCCCGCCGGGCTCCCCGGGGTGGAGCGGGCCGTGGGGCTGTTCATCAACACCCTTCCCGTGCACGTGCGGGTGCAGGGCGCCGGCACGGCGGGCGAATGGCTGCAGGGGCTGCAGCGCGGCCAGGCCGAGGCCCGCCAGCACGAGCACGCCGCACTGAGCGACGTGCAGGGGTGGACGGAGGTCCCCCGAGAGGAACCGCTGTTCGAGTCGCTGCTGGTGTTCGAGAATTACCCCGTGGGGCGCGGGGACGAGGAGGTGGACGACGGCGGGCTGCGGGTGGGCGTCCTTCCCGCGCCGGAGCGCAGCACCTACGCGCTCACGCTCACCTGCGCGCCGCTCCCCGAAGGGCTGGAGCTGCGCCTGTCGCACGACACCGCGCGCTTCACCGCGGCCGACGCCGGGCGGATCGTCGCCGGCGTGGCGGCGGCGCTGGAGGCGCTGGCCGAGGGGCTGGACGAGCCCGTGGACGCGATCTCCGTCCTGGCTCCCGGCGAGGCCGAAACGCTGCGGGCGCTGGCGCGGGGCCCGGAGGTGGAGCCGCGGCACCCCACGCTCGCCGCCGCCTTCCTGGATGCCGCCCACCGGCACGCCGCCGCCACCGCGCTGGTGTGGGACGGCGGCAGCATGAGCTTTGGCGAGCTGGAGCGCCGCTCGGCGGCGCTGGCGGCGCGCCTGGCGGCGGCGGGCGCCGGGCCGGGGCAGGTGGTGGGCATCTGCGCGCACTGGACGCCGGAGCTCCCCGTGGCGGTGTACGCCGTGCTGCGGACGGGCGCCGCGTACCTTCCGCTCGACCCCGGCCTGCCCCCCGCCCGCCTGGCCCACCTCCTGGCCGACGCCGGGGCCTGCGCCGCGGCGGCGGCCGGCGGCCTGCGCCCGCTTCTCCCCGCGTCCATCCCCGTGGTGGAAGTGGATGCCGCCGGCCCGCTGGCGGCGGAGGGGGAGGGGTGGACCGATCCGGAGATCCACCCCGCCTCGGCCGCGTGGATCTTCTACACGTCGGGGAGCACCGGCACGCCCAAGGGGGTGGTGGTCCCCCACGCCGACGCCGTGGCGCACGTGGCCGCGGCGCGCGAGCTCTACGCACTCACCCCCGCCGACCGCGCGCTGGGGTTCGCCGCCATCTCCTTCGATCCCTCGCTGGAGCAGCTGCTGGTGCCGCTGCTGTCCGGCGCCTCGCTGGCGCTGCGCGGGCCCGAGATGCCGGCGCCCGCCATGCTCGCCGCGCGGCTGCGGGAGCTGGGTGTGACGGTGGCCAATCCCCCCACGCCTTACCTGCACCTGCTGGCCGCCGACCCCCAGGCGCTGGCCGAGGTCCGCCCCGCCCTGCGGCTGATGATCACCGGCGGCGCTGCCCTGCACCCGTCCGCGGTGCGGGCCTGGCTGGCCGCGCCGGGAAGCGCGGGGCTGGTGAACGTCTACGGCCCCACCGAAACGGTGATCACCTCCACCGCCTTTACCGCCGTCGACGGCTTCGTCCCCGGCGCGCGGATGCCGATTGGCACGCCGTTGGGCGGGCGCACCGCGTGGGTGCTGGACGAGGGGATGCGGCCGCTTCCGCCGGGCGCCGCCGGCGAGCTGTACCTGGGCGGGGCGCTGGCCCGCGGCTACCTGAACGCCCCCGCGCTCACCGCGTCGCGCTTTCTCCCCGACCCCTTTTCCGGCGTTCCCGGGGCGCGGCTGTACCGCAGCGGCGACCAGGCGTGGTGGCGCGACGACGGCACGCTGGAATACCTGGGACGGCTGGACCTGCAGGTAAAGGTGCGCGGCGTTCGCGTGGAGCCGGGCGAGGTAGAGGCCGTGCTGGCCTCGCTCCCCGGGGTGCGCGAGGCCGCCGTGGCCGCGCGCGGCGAGCCCGGCGACGAGCGGCTGATCGCCTGGGTGGTGGCCGGCGAGGACGTGGACGACGACCGGCTGCGCGCGGACCTGGGCGAACTGCTTCCCCGGATGATGGTGCCGTCGGCGTTCGTGCGCATGGGCGCGCTGCCGCGCACCGCCGGCGGCAAGCTGGACCGCCGCGCCCTGGAGTACGACGGAGCCGCCGCCGCGCCCGCCGCCTTCGAGCCGCCGCGCACCGACACCGAGCGCGAGCTGGCCGCCATCTGGCGCGAGGTGCTCAAGATCGAGCGGGTGGGGGCGCATGACTCCTTCCTGTCGCTGGGCGGGCACTCGCTGATGGCCATGCAGGTGCTCTCGCGCATCTACGGGCAGATGGGGGTTCAGCTTCCGCTGCGCGTCCTGTTCGAGGCGCCGCGCCTGGCCGACATGGCCGCGAAGATCGACCAGCTGCTCGAGGCCGCGCTGGCCGAGCTGCTGGCCGAGGGGGAGGGGCAGATCGGCGAGGTCCCCGCGCAGGGCGAGGGCGCGCCGGCCGGCGACATCCCCCGCGCGGACCGCGACCGCCCGCTCCCGCTCTCGTTCGCGCAGGAGCGGCTGTGGTTCATCGACCAGCTGGAGCCGGGGAGCGCCGCCTACAACGTCCCCCTCGCGCTGGACCTGCGGGGGCCGCTGGATTCCGCCGCGCTGCGGCGCGCGCTGGGCGAGATCGTCCGGCGCCACGAGCCGCTGCGCACCGTCTTCGCCGTCCGCGACGACGAGCCGGTGCAGGTCATCCACCCCTTCGCCGGCTTTGCGCTGGAGGTGGCCGATCTCACCGGCCTGTCGGCGGATGCACGGCGCGCCGAAGCCGAGCGCCGCATCGGGAACGAGGCGCGGCGCCCGTTCGACCTCGTCACCGGCCCCATGCTGCGGGCCACGCTGCTGAAGATGGGGGAAGACGACCACACGCTGGTCCTCGTCTTTCACCACATCGTCACCGACGCGTGGTCGGGCGGCATCTTCTTCCGCGAGCTGACGACGCTCTACCAGGCGTTCGCGCAGGGGGGCGACTCGCCGCTCCCCGATCTCGCCATCCAGTACGCCGACTTCGCGGCGTGGCAGCGCGGCTGGCTGCAGGGCGAGGCGCTGGAGCGGCAGGCCGATTTCTGGCGCCGCCGCCTCGCCGGCGCGCCCGCCGTGCTCCCGCTGCCGGCGGACCGGCCGCGCCCCGCGGTGCAGGACGTTTCCGGCGCGCTGCTCCCCTTCCATCTCACCCCGGCGACTGCCGCGGCGGCGCACGCGCTGGCCCGGCGCGAGGGGGCCACGCTGTTCATGGTGCTGCTGGCCGCCTTCCAGGCCGTGCTGCACCGCTGGAGCGGCGAAGAGGACGTGGTGGTCGGCACCCCCATCGCCAACCGCACGCGGCCGGAGCTGGAGGGGCTGATCGGCTTCTTCGACAACACGCTGGCGCTGCGGACGGACCTTTCCGGCGACCCCTCGTTCGCCGCGCTGCTGGGGCGGGTGCGCGAGGGCACGCTGGAGGCCTACGCGCACCAGGACATCCCCTTCGAAAAGCTGGTGGATGAGCTCAAGGTGGAGCGCAGCCTGAGCCACACGCCGCTCTTTCAGGTGATGCTCTCCCTGCAGAACACGCCCTCCGGGGGCGGCGTGGAGCTGGGCGGGGTCACCATCCAGAACCATGGCGCCGGGACGGGAACCTCGCGCTTCGACCTCACGCTCATCCTGCAGGAGACCGGCGACGGCGCCCTGTCCGGCGAGGCCGAATACGCCACGGCGCTGTTCGACGCCGCCACCATCCAGCGGCTGACGGCGCACCTCGACGCGCTCCTCCGCGAGGCCGCCGCAAATCCCGACGCGCCGCTCTCCACCCTGTCCCTGTTGTCGGCGGATGAAGAGGCGCAGGTCCTCCGCGCCTTCAACACCACGGATCGCCCGGCGGCGGACGCGGCGGTGCACGGGATCGTCCGCGCGGCGGCGGCGCGCACCCCGGACGCCGTCGCGGTGGAGTCCCGTGGCGAGCGCGTCACCTACGCCGAGCTGGAGACGCGCGCCAACCGCCTCGCCCATCGCCTGGTGCGGCTGGGGGTGCGGCCCGACGCGCGCGTGGCGGTGTCGATGGAGCGGTCCATCGACATGGTCATCTCCGTCCTCGCCGTGCTGAAGGCGGGCGGCTGCTACGTGGCCGTGGATCCCAACTATCCCGCCGACCGCGTGGCGTACATGCTGGAGGATTCGCGCGCCGCCGTCATCCTCACCACCTCCGACGTCGCCCCGACGCTGCCGGATACGGACGCGGCGGTGGTGCGGGTGGATGCGGAGCGCGCGGAGATCGGCGCCGAATCGGCGGACGATCCGGGCGTGGCGGTCGGTCCCGAGAATCTGCTCTACACGCTGTATACGTCGGGATCCACCGGGAAGCCGAAGGGCGCCGCGCTCCCGCATCGCGCGCTGGCCAACCTCCTCGCCTGGCAGGTGGAGCGCTGGGGAGATGATGCGGCCGCGCGCACGCTGCAGTTCGCGTCGCTCTCCTTCGACGTGTCGTTCCAGGAGATCTTCGGCACCTGGGCGGCGGGCGGCACCCTGGTGCTGGTCGACGACGACACGCGCCGCGACGGCGAGGCGCTGCTGGCGTACCTGCGCGACGAGCGGATCGAGCGCCTCTTTCTCCCCTTCGCCGCGCTGCAGAACCTGGCGGAGACGGCGCAGGAGGTGGATGCGAGCCTTCCCGCGCTGCGCGAGGTGATCACCGCGGGCGAGGCGCTGCGCTCCACGCCGCAGCTGCGCGCCTTTTTCCGCGCCAACCCGGCGGCGGCGCTGGAGAACCAGTACGGCCCCAGCGAAACGCACGTCCTCTCCGCCCATCTCGTCGGCGGCGATCCGGAGCGCTGGCCCGCGCTGCCGCCGATCGGCGCGCCGATCGGGAACACGCAGCTATACGTGCTGGACGGGCGGATGCGGCCGGCGCCCGTCGGCGTCCCCGGCGAGCTGTACGCCGGCGGCGCCCCCCTGGCGCGCGGCTACCTGGGCCGTCCCGCGCTCACCGCGGAGAAGTTCGTCCCCGATCCCTTCGGCCCCGCCGGCTCCCGCCTCTACCGGACGGGCGACCGCGTGCGCTGGACTGAAGTGCGTGAGTGCGTGAGTGCGGAAGTGCGTGAGTCGAGCGGCGACGAGCCTTCTCGCGCGACCACTCACGCACTGACGCACTCACGCACTCACGCGCTCGAGTACCTCGGCCGCACCGACTTCCAGGTGAAGATACGCGGCTTTCGCGTGGAGCCGGGCGAGATCGAGGCGGCGCTCGCCGAGCACCCCTCCGTGGCGCAGGCGGCAGTCGTGGTCCGCGGCGAGGGCGCGGCCGGGCGGCTGGCGGCGTACGTGGTGCCCGCCGCCGGCGCGCAGCCGGAGCCGGCGGAGCTGCGGACGTACCTGGCGGGGCGGCTTCCCGAGTACATGGTCCCCGCCGCGTGGACGGTGATGCAGGCGCTGCCGCTCACCCCCAGCGGCAAGGTGGACCGCCGCTCCCTTCCCGAGCCCGCCGGCCTCGCCGCCGCGGCCGGCCACGTGCCCCCGCGGACCCCCGCCGAGCTCAAGGTGGCCGACGCGTGGGAGGCGGTGCTGGGCGTGCGCCCCGGCGCCCACGACAACTTCTTCGACCTGGGGGGGCACTCGCTGCGCGCCACGCAGGTCATCGCCCGCATCCGCCGCGCATTCGGCATCGAGCTGCCGCTGCGCGCGCTGTTCGAGGCGCCCACCGTGGCCGGCCTCGCCGCCCGTGCCGAGGCCGAGGAGGGGGCCGATCCCGCCCGCGTGGCGCCGCTCGTCCCCGTCCCCCGGGGCCGCACGACGCCGCTGTCGTTCGCGCAGCAGCGCTTCTGGTTCGTGGACCGGATGGGCGCCGCCGGTGCCGCCTACCACATGCCCATGTCCATGCGGCTCCACGGCGAGCTGGACGTCGCCGCGCTGGATGCCGCCGCCAACGGGCTCATCGAGCGCCACGAGTCGCTGCGCACCGTCTTCCGCCTTGAGAACGGCGAGCCGGTGCAGGAGGTGCTGCCGCACGAGCACCGCCCGATCCCCGTCCATGACCTGTCCGCGCTCGCCGAGGAGGAGCGCGAGGCGGAGGCGCGGCGGATCGCGGACGAGGACGCCCGGGCACCGTTCGACCTGGCGCACGGGCCGCCCATCCGCTTCGCGCTGGTGCGGCTGGGGGCCGGCGAGCACCAGTTCCTGGTCAACCTGCACCACATCGTTTCCGACTGGTGGTCGCTGGGAATCGTCTTCCGTGAGCTGGGGACGCTGTACCGTGCCGCGCGCGAAGGGCTCCCCGACCCGCTTCCGCCGCTCCCCGTGCAGTACCCCGACTTTGCCGTCTGGCAGCGCCGGCGGCTGGCGGGCAACGCGATGGAGCAGGAGCTGGAGTGGTGGCGCCGGCGGCTGCACGGCGCGCCCACGCTGGCGCTCCCCACCGACCGGCCGCACCCGCCGGTGCAGAGCTTTCGCGGGGGAAGGATGGAGTTCTTCCTCCCCGCCCAGGTGCGCGAGCGGGTGGACCGGCTGGCGAGGGAGGAAGATGCCACACCCTTCATGGTCCTTCTCGCCGCGTTCTCCGTCCTTCTCGCCCGCTGGAGCGGCGCGGACGACGTGACCATCGGCTCTCCCGTGGCCGGGCGGTCGCCGGAAGAGACGGAGGCGCTCGTCGGCGTGTTCGTCAACACACTGGCGCTGCGCACCGACCTCTCCGGCACCCCCTCGTTCCGCCAGGCGCTGCGGCGGGTGAGGGACGCCACGGTAGATGCCTACGCGCACCAGGAGGTGCCGTTCGAGCGGCTGGTCGAGGCGCTCAAGGTGGAGCGCAACCTGAGCGCGCACCCCGTCTTTCAGGTGATGTTCAGCATGCAGCCGGCGGGGATCGACGCCCCCGTCCTGGACGGGCTGCAGATGGCGGCCAGCGATCTCGATACGGGGACCACCAAGGTGGACCTGATGCTGTCGATCACCCCGTCCACCGACGGCCTGTACGCTGCCTGGCAGTACGCCACCGACCTGTGGGAGCACGACACCATCCAGCGGCTGTCGCGGCACCTGGGCGAGCTGCTGTCGGGCGCCGTCACGCGCCCCGACACCTCCATCTGGGCGCTTCCGGTGATGGACGCCGCGGAGGAGGCGTACGTCCTGCGCGAGCTCAACCACACCTCGGTCGATTACCCGCGCGGCCTGGCGGTCCACCAGCTCTTCGAGGCGCAGGTGGACCGGACGCCCCAATCGACCGCCATCGTCCACGTGGGCACGCGCTGGAGCTACGCGGAGGTCGAGTCGCGCGCCAACCGCCTGTCGCGCTGGCTGCGCGCGCACGGCGTTGGGCCCGAGGTGAAGGTGGCCGTGTGCATGGAGCGCACGCCGGAGCTGGTGGTAGCGCTGCTGGGGGTGATGAAGGCCGGCGGCGCCTACGTCCCCGTGGACCCCGCCTACCCCGCCGACCGCATCGGCTTCATGGTCGACGAGTCCGGCGCGCCCGTCGTGCTCACCCACGCGTCGCTCGCGGACGGGCTGCCGCCCACCGCCGCCCGCGTGCTGCCGGTGGACGCCGGCTGGGTCGAGGTCGAAGCCGAGTCCGATGCGCGCCTCCGCCTGCCGGTGGACGAGCGGAATCTGGCCTACGTCATCTACACCTCCGGCTCCACCGGGCGCCCCAAGGGGGTGCAGATCGAGCACCGCAGCACGGTGGCGCTGCTGCACTGGCTGCGCGAGCACGTCACCGACCAGGAGCGCCAGTCCGTCCTGGCATCCACCTCCGTCTCGTTCGACGTGTCGGTCGCCGAGATCTTCGGCACGCTGTCGTGGGGCGGGACCCTGGTCCTGGTGCGCAACGCGCTGTCGCTCAAGGAGATCGGCGAGCCGGTCGTGCTGGCCAGCATGGCCCCCAGCGCCGCGGCCGAGCTGCTGCGCACGGACGGCATCCCGCCGACCCTCAAGCGGCTGAACCTGGGTGGCGAGGCGCTGCCGCCGGCCCTCGCGCAGGGGCTGCACGCGCTGGGGACGCTGGAGACGGTAGGCAACTACTACGGGCCCACGGAGGATACGACCTATTCGACGTGGAGCTTCGTGCCCGAGGGCGCGGAGCGGGTGATGGTGGGCCGGCCCGTCGCCAACACGCGCGCGTACGTGCTGGACGACCACCTGCGCCCCGTTCCCTTCGGCGTGGCGGGCGAGCTGTGGCTGGCCGGGCACGGGCTTTCCCGCGGCTACCACCGGCGGCCGGGGCTCACGGCGGGGCGCTTTCTCCCCGACCCGTTCTCGGACACGCCGGGCGCGCGGATGTACCGCGTGGGCGACCGCGTGCGCTACCGCCCCGGCGGGGAGCTGGAGTACCTGGGCCGGCTGGACTTCCAGGTAAAGATCCGCGGCCACCGCATCGAGCCGGGCGAGGTGGAGGCCGAGCTCGCCGCCAACCCGCACGTGCGGCAGGCCGTGGTGGCCGCGCGCGGCGAGGGCGCGGCGGCGCGGCTGGTAGCCTGGGTGGTCCCGGCGGATGGGGCCAGCCCGTCGGCCGCCGAGCTGCGCGACTGGCTCCGTGCCCGGGTCCCCGACTACATGCTCCCGGCCGCCTTCGTGGTGGTGCCGGAGTTCCCGCTGTCGCCCAACGGAAAGATCGACCGCGAGCGGCTTCCCGACCCGGCCCGCGAGCGCCCCACCGTGTCGGCGCCGCGCAGTGCCATGGAGCGCACCGTGGCAAAGGTGTGGGAAGAGGTGCTGGGCATCACGGGTGTGGGCCTCGACGACAACTTCTTCGAGAGCGGCGGCCACTCGCTGCTGCTGGCGCGCATGCAGGAACGCCTGGAAGAGGCGGCAGGCCGCCCCGTGACGGTGGTGGACCTCTTCCAGTTCTCCACCGTCCGCGCCCTCGCAGCGCATCTGGACTCCGCGCCGGACGCGGGCGTGACGGCCAGGCCCGATACAGCCGCGGAGGAACCGGAGCAGGACCGCGGCGCCATGCGCCGCGCGATGATGCGCCGGGGCCGGCGGTAGGACCCTGCAACATCGAGCCGGAATGTGCGAGACGCCGCCACTCTTCCCGAGTGGCGGCGTCTTGCCGCTTCCCTCAACACGGCGCGGCCGCGCTACGGGCGCGGAGCGTCCGGGAACACGAACGAGTCACGAATGCGGGCGAAGAGCGGATCGTGTGCCTCCCTGTCTTCGCCCCGCCACACGAAGACGAATCCGTACATGATCCCCTCCCGGACGGTAGCGTAGTTCAGCGCCCAGTGGGCTCCTTTGTCGTTCTCAAGGTGCGCGCGCGCGTACCCGGCCCGCTGTCCACCCAGGGTGCCGATCCCCTTCGTGAGATCGCCGACGGTGTATTCCTCGTCGCTAACAATGTGCTTGCTGGCCAGTTCCAGCAGGAGCGAGTCGGAGGCCACAATCTCCTCGCTGCGGCGGCGCCGGGACCGCAGTTCGGCTGCGGAAAGCGGGGCCCCGTCATCCCCGACCAACATGTCCATGGTCATGATCATCAGCATCACGTCCGCGTTCCCCGCGGTCAGCCCTTCGTCGATCGTGCTCACCTCCCAGTCCGCCGGAATGCTTACCCTGTACGCGATCGGTGCGCCGGTGACGGGAACAAACGCCTGCGTCGCGGCCGCCGGCGCGAGGGCTAGCAGGGCGCCGGCCAGCACCAGGCTGGGCATTGAGCGAAGGCGCATGGAGAGAACTCGCATCGTGTATCATCCAGGGAACCGGGAGAGGGGATCGAGCCGGATACCGCGCCCGCCATGCAGGTCCGGCACCATCTCGTGCCGCTTGGGACAACGATTTGTCCCGGCGCAACTTCGCGTAATTCCCGGAGACTGATCGGCACCACGACCAGCCCAAGGTGAGACAGCCGTGGGATAAGGGTCGGGACAATCGCGCCCCGGTCCGGCCCTCACGTATCCCCCGCCCTCTGCGGACAGAGGAGGCTGCGGCACGCGCCGGGGCCAGTTCACGGAGGGAGACCGACGCTTCAGCCCACAGATCCTGACATGGGCGTTTCACGCGACGCGGGCGGGTTGATTGGCGGCGGGAGTGCGGCGACCAAAGAATCTTTATCGGGAACGGGCGGGGTCCTTCGCGCAGAAGCAGACGTAGCCGACAGGACCGTGTGCCCATCGTAGAGATTCTTCGGTCGGCGCACAGGCAGGGATGCGACTGGGAGGGACGGAGCGCGCGCCTCCCTCAGAATGACACCGTCCGCTTTATCGGTGCTCTATTTCCGGCGCTGATCGACGAGCGGGAGGCTGCCGTCGTTCAATGCGCCTGCTCGTCGCGGGGAGCCGAACGGAGCCACAGGGTGAAGCACGATCCCTCCCCCTCCACGCTCCGCAGCGTCAGCTCCCCGCCCATGCGCCGCGCCAGCTCCCGGCTGATGGTGAGTCCCAACCCCGTGCCATCCCGCCGGCGCGTCAGTCCCGCCTCGGTCTGCACGAACGCCTCGAACACCGATTCCCGCATGTGCGGGGCGATCCCCATCCCGGTGTCGGCCACGCGGATGCACACCCACGGGCCCGCCGGGAGCTGGGCTTCCGGGTCCGGGTCCTGCGTCGTGCCGCAGGTCAGGGTGACCCGCCCGCCCCGCTCCGTGAACCTGACGGCGTTCGCCAGCAGGTTGACGAGGATCTGGCGGACGCGGTCTTCGTCGCCGACGTAGGTGTCGGGGTACCCTTCCTGGTAGTCGATGGTGATTCCCGCGGCGCTCGCCTGCGGCTCGATCAGCCCGACCGCCGCGGACATGGCGGCCGCCGCCCGGGCGTTCTCCTGCTTTACGTCCATCCGGCCGGCCTCGACCTTCGCGAGGTCCAGGACGTCTTCGATCAGCTTCAGGAGATGGGCGCTGCTGGCCCGGATGCGGGAGAGGTAATGGCTCTGCTCACCCGTCAGCGGGCCGGCGAGCTCCAGGTCGAAGAGCGCCGTGAACCCGATGATCGCGTTGAGCGGGGTGCGGATCTCGTGGCTCATGGAGGACAGGAACTGCGATTTCGCCAGGTTCGCCTCTCGCGCTACCTCCGCCAGGTTCCGGGCTTCGGCGGCCAGTTCCTCCGCCCGTTCGGCGAGCTCCTGCTCGCGGATGCTCGCGATCACCAGCCGCTGGTTCATCTGCGCGGCGAGCGCGCCGGCGCTCCGCGCGTCGCGGTGAAGCCGCGCGTTGTCGATGGCCATCGCGCAGCGCGCGCCGAGATCCTCGGCGAGCTCGATGTCCGTCGGCGCGTACTGGTGCCCGCTGTCGGCGCTCACCAGCGTGAGCGCGCCCATCACGTTGCCGCGCGCGATGAGCGGGACCACGACGACCGAGCCGATGCCGAGCGCGCGCAGGGTGCGCAGGTTCTCCTGGTCGCGGGCCACGGAGACGAGCATCTCGTCGTCGACGAAGGGGATCACCTCGATCTGGCGGGTGCGCACCGCCTGGGGAGCACCCAGCGGGTCGTCGCGGCCCGGCGGCCAGCTCTTCGTCAGCCCGGCGGCCAGCTCCTGCTTCTGCGGATCGGGGTGTACGACGGCGAGGCGCCGCATCGATCCATCGGCTTCCACCAGGTCCACGATGCACCACGATCCCAGGAA
>DASTVC010000602.1:0-7765 GCA_035759295.1 Longimicrobium sp.
GATGAGGGCGGAGCTGCGCGGCGCCGTCACCGTGCTGGCGGCTTCGGTGGGTGCGGACAAGGGCGACTCGGTGCGGATCCGCGAAGCGCGGGTGGCGGGGGCGCCGCAGCTGCTCGTCTACCGCGTCCGCCGGATGGGCGACGGCCGGGCGCGGGCGTACGGGTTCGCGCTGGACCCGCGGCGGGTGGCGGCGCCGGTGCTGGCGGAGGTGCTGGCGGGCGCGCCGCTGCTCCCCGCCACGCTGCGGCCGGGGATGACCAACCGCGGCGCGGTCGCCGTCGTCGTGACCGCGGCGGGGGAGGAGGTGGTGTACCGCTGGCCGGCGGCGGCCGCCGCGGGGCGCGACGCGCACTGGATGGACGCCAAGGTGGGGAGCACCCCCGAGGCGGTGCCGGCCGGCGCGGTGGCGGCCGGGCTGGGCGGCGGGCTGGCGGGGCTGACGGCGCGGATCTCCGTCCGCCCCGAGCTGGCGGCCGGCGGCGTGGGCGGCGGCGCGCCGGAGTCGCGGCTGCCGCTGCTGCTGGCCGTGTTCGGGCTCACGCTGGCGCTGTTCGGCATCGCGGTGGTGCAGCTGCGCCGGCAGCAGGAGCTGGTGCGCCTGCGCGACGACTTCGTGAGCGGCGTGTCGCACGAGCTGCGCACGCCGCTGGCGCAGATTCGCCTCTTTGCCGACCTGCTGGAATCCGGCCGCCTGGGCGATCCCGCGCAGCGCGCCAAATCCGTCCGCATCATCAACGAAGAATCGCGGCGGCTCACCTACCTGGTGGAGAACATCCTCCACTTTTCCCGCGGCCAGCGCGACGCCAGCCGCCTGTCTCCCGGGCCGGCGGACATGGGCGCGCTGGTGCGCGAGGTGGTGGACGGATTCGCGCCGCTGGCGCACCACGTGGAGTTCGCCACGCGGGTGGAGCCCGGCGTGGTGGCCCGCATCGACCGCGACGCGTTCCGTCAGGTGCTGCTGAACCTGCTGGACAACGCGGCCAAGTACGGCCCCCGCGGCGGCGTGGTGCAGGTGGCGATGGCGGTGGTGGGCTTCAACCTGCGCATCTGGGTGCGGGATGCGGGGCCCGGCGTGCCGCGCGAGGAGCGGGCGCGCATCTGGGAGCCGTACCGCCGCCTGGACCGCGAGGCCGACGCGGCGGTGGGCGGCAGCGGGATCGGCTTGGCGGTGGTGAAGGACGTGGTGGAGCTGCACGGCGGCCGGGCCTGGGTAGAGGATGCGCCCGGCGGCGGCGCCCGCTTCGTGGTGGAGATCCCGGGCGCCACCTACGCCGGCCCGCCCGGCGAGGAAGAGGCGGCCGTGCCGGTCGACGCGGCCGGGGTGGGGGCGCCATGAGCCGCATCCTGGTGGTGGAGGACAACGCCAACCTGGCGTACGGGCTGATGACCAGCCTGGAGCTGGAGGGGCACCAGGTGGTGCTGGCGGAGGACGGCGCCGCCGGGCTGAAGGCGGCCCGCGAGCAGCGGCCCGACCTGCTGATCCTGGACCTGATGCTCCCCGGGATGGACGGCTACCGCGTGCTCAAGGCGCTGCGCGACGAAGGCGCGGCCATGCCGGTGCTGATCCTTACGGCGCGCGGCGAAGAGGCGGACAAGGTGCTGGGATTCCGCCTGGGCGCGGACGACTACGTCACCAAGCCGTTCGGGCTGCTGGAGCTGCTGGCCCGCGTGGGCGCGCTGCTGCGGCGCGCGGGCGGTCGCGCGGACGCCGCGGCGCCGCCGGAGGTGGAGCGCTTCGGCGAGGTGGAGGTGCACCCCGGCAGCCGCCTGGTGCGCCGCCGCGGCGAGGAGGTGCCGCTGACGCCCAAGGAGTTCGACCTGCTGTGGGCGCTGCTGCGGCGGCGCGGCGGCGTGGCCGCGCGGCTGGAGCTGCTGGCGGAGGTGTGGGGCCACCGCGCCGCGGTGATGACGCGCACGGTGGACATGCACGTGGCCCAGCTGCGCCGCAAGCTGGAGGACGACCCCGCGGAGCCGCGGCACATCGTGACGGTGTGGAAGGCGGGGTATCGGCTGGCGCCTTGAGGTGATGGTGTGATGGTGTGATGGTGTGATGGTGTGATGGTGTGATGGTGTGATGGTGTGATGGTGTGATGGTGTGATGGTGTGATGGTGTGATGGTGTGATGGTGTGATGGGGGAGCTACGGAGGGCCGGCCGCGGTGATGAGCGGGTGAACCCGCTGCTGGGAAGCGATAAGCCCCGTCTCGGCTCGCTACGCTCGCCGGACGGGGCTTCACCTGCGCGTGGGGCGCGGGGGCCGTCGCGCCTGCGGAACGCTGGGCTACGTCATCCCCACCAGGCTGCGGTCGCGGACCTCTTCGGAGGTCAGGCCATAGAGGGGGGGCGTGGGGACGCCGGTCATCCCCAGCATCAGGTAGATCTGGCCGCGATGGTGGATCTCGTGCTCCACCATGGCGCGCAGCCACTTCCACGCGGGCATCGACGCGCCGCCGGGGGTGGTGCAGCGCGCCTGCAGCGCATCGGGGGTCAGGGCGCGAAACACGTCCATCGCCTCGTCGTGCATGCGGTCGAAGTACGCGAGGACGGCGTCGTATCCATCCGCCAGCTCCACGCCGTGGCCCGGGTAGCGGCTGGGGCGGCCGGAGACGTTCTCGGCGAACATCCACCGCTCGATGGCGGCCAGGTGGCGCACCAGGTCGCCAAAGCTCCACGCCCCCTCGCGCGGCGCCCACTCCAGCCGCTCGGGCGGGATCAGGACGACCACGCGCCGCGTCCGTTCCCGGATCTTCACGAAGTAGTCCAGGAACGGCTCGATGGTGCGAATCTCCATCGCCCGCGTCCTTATCCGGCCGCCGCAGCCGCGGCTGCCCCGGCGGCGGCCGACGTAGCGGCGATGGCGGCTGCGTCGGCGGTGGGCGCCTCGGACAGGTAGCGCTCGCGCAGCAGAGCCACGTGGTGCCGCTCGTGGCCGGCCATGATCCACGCCAGCGCGCGGACGCTGACCTCGGCGCCGTTGGCGGTGCCGCGCCGGGTGAGGGCCTCGTCGCGCAGTGCACGGAAGAAGGCGATGTTCGCCAGGCGCACGTGCTCCAGCTCGTCCGCCAGGTCGGCCAGGGTGCGCGAGTCGGCGTCGGCGTGGTCGGCGTACGCGTTCTCGTCGAAGCCCTCGATCGGCGTCGTGTCCCCGCGGGCGATGCGGAGCGCGCGGTAGGCGAAGATGCGTTCGGTGTCGATGACGTGGTTCAGCACGCCGCGAATGGTCCACTTGCCGGGCGCGTAGGCGTGGCCGCCCCGCGACTCGTCCAGGCCGCGGACCAGCGCCAGCGTCTCGTCCAGCTGGGCGCGCAGGGTCTGCAGCAGGTCGCCGTCGGGGACGCGGTCGACGTACTTGCTGTAGTACGGCAGGTGCTCGGATGCGTCGGGTCTGGGGATCATCGGCCGGGATGGGTTGGGGTGCGGGATCGTGGACAAGAACGATCCCGCATACGATACACGGCGAACGCGCCGAGGGGTAGCGAACGGGCGCTCGATCTACCCCTCATGTCCCCTATTCCCTATTCCCTATTCCCTATTCCCTATTCCCTATTCCCTATTCCCTATTCCCTATTCCCTATTCCCTGTTCCCTGCAGTTCCGTCGCCATGAAGCGGCGCAGGTCCTGGCGGTAGAAGCGGCCGGCCGGGTCCGGCGGGTTGTGCGGGCCGCCGGGAATCACCAGCAGGTCGAAGCGCCGGTCCGCGGCGATGAAGGCGGCGATCATCCGCATCGTCGTGCTGAAGGGCGCGTTCACGTCGCTGGTGCCGTGCATGATCTTGAGCGGCCCGGCCAGGTTGGCGGCCAGCGGAAGGTTGGAGGCCCGGGCGTATCCTTCCGGGTTCTCCGCCGGCATCCCCATGTGCGGCTCGTTGATGGCGGCCAGCTCCGTCACGTCTCCCGGCGCGCCGGCGTAGCCCGCGCGAAAGAATTCCGGCGCGGTCAGCATCCCCCGCAGCGCGAAGTATCCGCCCCACGAGTGCCCCGCGATCCCCGCGCGCGACAGGTCCATCCACGGCCGCGTACGCGCCGCGTGCCGCAGCGCGGCGACCTGGTCGGCGATCTCCATCTCCCCGATCCGCCCGTACGTCGCGTCCTGGAACGCCTTGCTGCGCCCCGGCGTCCCCCGCCCGTCCACCATCACCACCACCAGCCCCATTCGCGCCAGCGACGCGGCGATGCGGTGCATGCCCAGCGTGGGCGCGTACTCCTTCTGCACGGCGGAAAGCCAGGGGCCGCCGTAGATGTAGTCCACCACCGGGTAGCGGCGCGCGGGGTCGAAGTCCGCGGGGGTGTAGATGACGCCGTGGAGCTCCGTGGTCCCATCCGCCGCCGGCGCGCGAAACGGCTCCGGCGGCCGATGCCCCAGCGCGGCGAGCGCGGCCGTGTCCGCCGTCTCCAGCCGCGCGATCCGCTGGCCGTCGGCGCGGCGCAGGTCGGTGGCGTACGGCCGGTCGATGCTGGAGTGCACGTCCAGGAACGTGCGGCCGCTGGGGGAGAACTGGATGTCGTGCATCCCCGGCTCGCGTGTCAGCGGCCGCAACGCGCCGCCATCGCGGCCGATGGCGTACAGGTGCTGGTCGTACGGCCGCGCGGTGTCGGCGGAGGCGATGACGTAGATGCGCCCGGACGCGGAATCCACGCGCGCCACGCGGTGGACGGGAAAGGCGCCGCGGGTAAGCTGCCGGGGCGCCGCGCCGTCCCAGCCGTAGCGGTACAGGTGCCGCCAGCCGTCGCCCTCGGAGAACCACAGGAAGCCGGAGCCGTCCGGCAGCACCGTGACCTGGCTGGCCCAGCCGGTGTTGATGAAATCCAGCGCCGCCACCGACGTCTCCGGCCGTTCGTCGTGCGCCAGCAGGCGGGTGCGTCCGTCGCGCGGATCCACGGCGAACAGCTCCATCCGCTTTCCCGTGCGGTGCACGCGGATCACCAGCATCTCCGCCGGCTCCGCGCGCCACCCGGCGATGAACAGGTACGCGTCGCGCCCGTCGATCTCCACCGGCCGCGTTCCGCCCGAGCCGGCGTCGACCACGTGGAGGGTCTGCAGCGGCAGCGGCGTTCCGGACTTGGGATACACGGCCGGATCCACCCGCTCCAGCGGCCCCGAGTAGTCGATCAGCGGCACCGTGTGCACGCCGCCGGTCGCGGTGCGGATGACGCCCAGCCAGCGGCCGCCCGGGTGCCATCCCGCCGGCGACGCGTCCCAGCCGGCGTCCGCCCCCTCCACCAGCCGCGCCGCCTCACCGCCCTCCGCGCGCAGAATCTGCAGCGTGTCGCCGCGGCGATCCATCCGCTCGATGAACGGCGGCGTGGAGCGCGGCAGGCTGTCCGGCGAAATCGGCGCGGACCTGCCGCTGGTCGCGTCCACCCGCAGCCACTGTCCCGCGTGCGGCCCGGCCTCGGCACGGTAGACGAATGCCTCCTGCCCGGGTACCCACACCGCGCGTACGCGTCCGCCCGTCAGCGTCCGCAGCGTCTCGTGGTAGCGCTCCGCGCCCTCCAGCCGCGCCTCGATGTCCGGCACCTGCGCGAGGCAGACGGGGGGCGAGAGGGTGGCGAGGAGCGCGACGATTAGTCCGGCGCCGTGCCGGAGGGCGGATGCGCGGCGGGGTGCGCGGGAGAGTGTGGGGAGCATCGGGGCAATTGGTGGAAGGGGATCGGTCGATGGTTGTCGTGGATCGGCGGATGGGTCGGCGCGAATCCCCGCCAGGAGCGAATGGATTCGCCGCTGGAAAGGCGCGAAATCCGCCTTCGCGGATTGTAGCCGCAGGTTCTCGTCGCGCGACAGGTTATGAGAATCCCGATGGTAGATTTCTCAGTCGGCGCCAGCGTACAGGTGAAGGACAAGTTCCGCGCGGCGCCTCCTTCGAAATGACAGTCTGGGGCGCCGGAATCATGCCGGAGCACGATCGGATTCTCCCGCTTGCGGGAGAGGGCCGGGGGGAGAGCCCTGGGGGGCGCAGTGCGACCCGATTCGTCGAGCCGTGAATCCGGGTTGGAAGCCGCTCGACCCCCGCCGGTTGCAATGACTGCGAGCGTAGGGAGATGCCGGACGGCGGGTGGGGCGAATCCCCTTGTGCGGCGCGGGCGGTGGGCATTGCTTGTTGATCGGTGGACCGTGGTTTGTCGGCGATCACCGTCTTTCGCGAGGGACAGGCTCCCGTGAGCACACTTTCCCCGCCGCCTCGCATGCCGGGCGGCCTTCTGTTCGGGTCCGGGCCAGAGGCGGTCGCGGACCCGCTTGCGCTGTACACCCGCGCCCAGCGCACCCTGGGCGACGTGGTGCGGCTGCGCGGCTTTCCCGGCATCACCTGGTATCTGGTCACGCACCCGGCCGGCGTGGAACAGGTGCTGAAGACGCGCGGCCGCAACTATCGCAAGCCGGACCGCTTCAACGCGCCGGTGCGCATGCTGGCCGGCAACGGCATCCTGGCGTCGGAGGGCGACACCTGGCTGCAGAACCGCCGGCTGATGCAGCCCGCTTTCCACCGCCAGCGCCTGGCCGGCCTGGTCACGCAGATGGCGGAGGCCGCGGAGGCGGCGGCGGAGCGCTGGGAGCGGCTGGCGGTCGAGGGCGTGGACGTCGAGATCGGCGAGGAGATGCTGCGGGTTACGCTCCGCATCGTGGGCACCACGCTGTTCTCGCACGACCTGAGCGGCGACGCCAACGTGCTGGGGCAGGCCATCCGCACCTCGTTCGCCACGGTGAGCAGGCGGATGACGATGCCGCTGGCGCCGCCCGCGTGGCTGCCCACGCGCGAGAACCGCCGCTTTGCCGCCGCGCGAGACGTGGTGCATCGCACCGTGGACGCCATGATCGCCGAGCGCCGCCGCTCCGGCCAGGAGCGCCCGGACCTGCTGCAGATGCTTCTCGCCGCGCAGGACGCCGAGACCGGCGCGCGCATGGACGACCGCCAGGTGCGCGACGAGGCGCTTACCCTGATGCTCGCCGGCCACGAGACCGCGGCCGCGTCCATGAGCTGGATGTGGTACCTCCTGGCGCAGAACCCCGGCGCGGCGGCCAGGCTGCGCGAGGAGCTGGATTCCGTGCTCGGCGGGCGCACGCCGGGGGTGGAAGACCTGCCGCGGCTGCCGTACACCCGCGCCGTGTTCGACGAGACGCTGCGGCTGTATCCGCCGGCCTGGGGGCAGCCGCGCGAGTCGGTGGAAGAGGACGAGATCGGTGGATTCCGAATCCCCGCGCGGAAGATCGTCCTCGTCTGCCAGTGGGTCACGCACCGACGCCCGGACCTGTGGGAGCGCCCGGAAGACTTTCTCCCCGAGCGCTTCGTGGGCGCCGCGCCGGGGAGCATTCCGCCGTTCGCGTACTACCCGTTCGGCGGCGGCGCGCGGCAGTGCATCGGGAGCAGCTTTGCGCTGATGGAGGCGCAGGTGGTGCTCGCCACGCTGGCGCAGCGCTTCGAGCCGGAGCTGGTGCCTGGGCAGCGCATCGTCCCCGACGCCACCTTCACCCTGCGGCCGAAGCACGGGGTGCGGATGCGCATCCGCCGCCGCGCGCCGTCGCCGGCCGCCTCCGCTCCGTCCGTCGGCGCTGTGCGGGCGGGATAAGATGGCGGAGTAGGGGTGGATGACGCCTGCGGTGTCCTGAAAGGCAGGGAGACAGGCACGGCAGAGGGTGCAGTCCGCGCAGGCGGACCCGGTGAGGTTGCAGCCGCGGGTTCGACCGCCCGGGGTGAGGATGCGCCAACGCACCCGGGGACCACGGTGGAGTCTGCGTCCTCGGCACCCCGAGCCTCTCCCGCGACATCCGGG
>DASTVC010000603.1:0-3030 GCA_035759295.1 Longimicrobium sp.
CCTCCCCCAGACTGCGGGGGAGGGGTGTGGGAGCTAGATTTGTCGCGCGGGATCGAAGTTCTCCTCTCCCCCCTGCAGTTCGGGGGGAAAGGCCGGGTGAGGGGGGGCGCCCGCGGGCGCCAGTTCGATGCTTGTCGTCGAGTCCCGATCCCGCGGCTACGTCCTCCCCTCTCCGTGAGGAACGAACGGGGAGGGGCCGGGGGAGGGGCACCCCGCGGACGCAGTTCGATGCCCTTCGCCGAGCCGCGATCCATCGGCAACCAAACCTCCCCCAGTCTTTTTTGGGGGAGGTGCGAGCCTGAGCGAGCGGAGGGGGCGCGCCGCGCTCTCCATCAGGACGTTCTCGAATCACACGCTGTCCTCGACGTCGATCGATATCTTATGGCGATGGAAGTACAGATCTTCGGGACGAAGAGCTGCAACGAGACCAAGAAGGCGCTGCGGTTCTTCAAGGAGCGGCGCATCAAGACGCACTTCGTCGACCTGAAGGAGCGGCCGGCGGCGCCGGGCGAGCTGAAGCGGTTCGCCGAGCGCTACGGCGCCGAGGCGTTGCTGGACCGCGGCGGCAAGCGCTTCAAGGAGCGCGGGCTGCACGTGGCGCACGTCCCCGAGTCGCGCATCCTTCCCCTGCTGGCGGAGGATTCCGGGCTGCTGGTGACGCCGCTGGTGCGCTCCGGCAACCAGCTCACCGTGGGCTGGGACGAAGCCAAGTGGAAGGGATGGATCGCGCCGTGATCAACTACAAGAGGTGGGGCGGATGAGGATCGTGGGAGGAAAGTTCGCGGGGCGGCACCTTACCTCGCCGGCGGACAAGCGCGTGCGGCCCACGTCCGAGCACGTGCGCGACGCCTGGCTGGCCTACCTGCAGCCCAACCTGGCCGGCGCGCGCGTGCTGGACCTGTTCGCCGGCACCGGGGCGCTGGGGCTGGAGGCCATCTCGCGCGGGGCGAAATCCGCCGACTTCGTAGAGACGCGGCCGGCCAGCCTGCACGCGCTCAAGGCCAACGTGGCCGCGCTGCACCTGCGCGAAAAGACTCGCATCTTCAAGAAGGACGCGCTCCCCTTTGCCGAGGCGCTGGAGGCGGGGGCGTACGACCTGTGCTTCGCGGACCCGCCGTACGAATCGAAGCAGCTGGACCGGCTGATCGACATCTGGCTGCGGACGCCGTTCGCGGCCACGCTGGCGGTGGAGCACGCCGTGGAGCACGAGCTGGCGCCCGGCGGCAAGCGCCGCGTCTTCGAGGACACGGCGGTAACGGTCTACACTGCGGGCTGATCGGCGTCCAGCGCGTCCAGCATCCGCACCAGCTCCGGCACGGCGTCGGGCGCGGAGGGGGGCAGGGTGAGGCGCCATCCCCCGTGCTCGGCCAGCCGCCGCACCCGCGGGCCGATGCTGCCGGCGAACCGGTCGAATCCATCCTCCAGCTTCTCCACGAACGCCCGCTCCACCTCCGCCGGTGGAAGGCGCTCCAGGCCCGGCCGCGGCCCGCGCGCCAGCAGGCAGATCCCCGCTCGCGCCACCCCCACCACCGGCCCCTCGGACCGCACGGCCAGCTTGAGATCCCCGTTGTTGCGGACCAGCGCGCTGGTGCCCTGCAGCTCCGGGAACCAGCGCACGGCGTCCGGGTGCAGGTGCACGAACCCCGGCAGCCCCCACACGCGCGGCACCGGCGCCTCCTGCAGAAAGACGCAGTCCTCCGAAAGCACGCCCAGCCCGGCGCGCAGGGCGGCGTACGTCAGCGTGCTCTTTCCCACCCCGCTGGGCCCCGCCAGCAGCAGCGCCGTCCCCCCGCGGACGACGGCGGCCGCGTGGATGGGCTGGCGGTCCAGGCCGGTGACGATCCACAGCGTGAGCGCCTCGAGCACGGCGTAGCGAAAGTGCGCGCGCTGCTTCAGCATCCCCGTGGTGATGCGCGCCCCCGCCCGCCGCCGGCCGATGTCGGCGTAGGCGCGCACGCCGGGGGAGCGCAGGGACAGGCCGCCGGGCTCGCGGATGCGGGTGCCGATGTTCGCCGGGGGCCCGGGGAGCTCCGGGCCCGGCCGCAGGTGGATGCGGACGGTCACCGGAGGGACGCCGATCCACTCGGCGGCCAGCGGGGCGCCGCGCCACCGGCCGAACGCCTCTTCCGCCACGTCCAGCACCTCGGGCGAGTTGGAGTGGTAGCGGACGGGGACGCCCAGCACGGGATAGGTGACGGACTCCATGGCGTGGCCGCGCACGGGGATGGAGACGGGGCGGGCGGCGGTGCGCGGGTTCATCGGGGGGCCTTTTGGGTGAGCTCGTCGTAGATCTGCAGCACCCGCGCGGCGCCGCGGTCGGCGTCGTGGTGCACGGCGTGCCGCTGCGCCGCCGCGGCGATGGAGAGGCGGCGGTCCTCGTCCTTCAGCAGCGCGGCGACGGCGTCGGCCAGCGCTTCGGGGTCCGCGAACGGCACGGTGACGGCCGCGTCCGGCGCCCACTCGGCCAGGTGGCCCACGCGGGTGCCGACCGTCGGGACGCCGGCGACGGCGGCTTCCAGCACCACCAGCGGGTCGCCCTCGTGGCGCGAGGTGACCAGGAGGACGTCGGCGCCCTCCATCCACTCCCGCATCCGCGCCTGCGGCTTCCAGCCATGGAAGTGGACGACCTCGTCCAGTCCCAGCTCGCTCGCCAGCCGCTGCACCTGGCCGTCGAGCGTATCGAACCCCACCACGTCCAGCCAGAAGCGCACGCCGCGCCTGCGCAGCGCCGCGGCGGCGCGCATCAGCGTGAACGGGTCCTTTACGCGGTTCAGGTTGCCGACGAACAGCAGCCGCGCCTCCGCGTCCACGTCCCGCCGCACGGGAGCGCGCACCGGCCAGTCCCGCAGCGAGACGCCGAGCGTAAGCCGCTCCGTCTGGACGCCGCGCGCCGCCGCCATCTCCTTGAGCCGTTCGCTGGGGATGGTCTGGTGCGCGGTGAGCACGGCGGAGGCGCGCAGGTCCGCGCGGCCGCCCGCCGTCATGCAGCGCCCCCAGCCGATGTCGGGGATGGCGGCCACGTCGCCGCCC
>DASTVC010000604.1:0-6397 GCA_035759295.1 Longimicrobium sp.
CGCGAGCGCATCCCCTTCGCCGAGACGCGCGAGTACGTGCAGCTGGTGCTGCGCAACTCCGTGGTCTACCGTCGCCTGTACGGTGGGGGGCGCTCACCCGGGCTGGCGGCCGGCGGCTCGTAACTTCCGGCGCCGGCCGCACGTAGACAGGGAAACCCGGCGGGCGCGCCGGGGTAGACGTTGACCGACGCCGTGCCCGCGCCTTACCATGGGTGCGGCACGGCGCCCGCTTGTGGATTTCCGTGGCCCTGCCGGCCGATCTTTCCGTAGCACGATGAAACGAATCCTCCGACCGACAGCCCTGGTGGTGCTGCTGGCGGCGCTCGGCATGGGCGCGGCGCCGGCCGGCGCGCAGAGCCTGCGGGGTTCGCGGCCCAGCATAGACCGGATGTACCAGCAGGCCCGCAACCACGACCTCACCTTCTACCGCACGGGTACGGGGGTTCGCGGCGCCGCGCGCGACGGCGACCTGGTGCGCCTGAGCGGCAACGACAACTACCGCCTGAGCGGCGTGTCGTACCCGTACGCGCTGCCCAGCGCGCGGATGTTCGTGCAGCGGCTGGCGGCGCAGTACCGCGCCCGCTGCGGCGAGCGGCTGGTGATCACCAGCGCGGTGCGGCCCACCTCGCTGCGGCTGGTGAACTCGGCCGACCGCTCGGTGCACCCCACAGGGATGGGGATCGACATCCGCAAGCCGCGGGGGCGCGACTGCCTGGCCTGGCTGCGGCAGACGCTGCTGGCGCTGGAGGGCGAGGGCGTGATCGAGGCGACGGAGGAGAACCGTCCGCCGCACTTTCATGTGGCCGTCTTTCCCACGCAGTACCGGCGCAACGTGAACAACGCCGACGGGGATGATGACGACGGCGAGCGTCCCGCGCGCGTGGCGTCGCGCAGCGGCGGATCCACGCAGTCCAGCCGCTCTACCTACCGCGTGCGCCAGGGCGACTCGCTCTGGGAGATCGCCCGCCGCAACGACACCACCGTCGACCGCCTGCGCGCCGCCAACGACATGCGCAGCAACCGCATCGTCCCCGGGCAGATCCTGATCATCCCGACCCGGTAGACGCAGGTTCAAGGATCGAGATCCACGTGCCCAGTCGGCTCCGGCCGGCTGGGCATCGTTGTTTTGTCTCGGCTCGATGGCCTCCAAAGCACGGACGAGTGTTCCGGATCTGTGTATCAGCCGATCAAATCGCCACTTCCAGAGATTCCACGCGCGGACAGGGAGCGTCCACGGGGCCGGACAGGGTGGGGCGTCCCTATCGACAGAAATCCAGCAACGGCGCGGAAAACGCAGCGCGCCGGCATTTGCTCTCCGGGATTGGCGTGCCGTCCCCGCGGGTGGGGCGGAGCTCGGCGGGACCCCCAGAGCAGAGAAACGACGATGATCAGGATGATGCGCGGACTGGCGGCCGGCGCGGCGCTGGCGCTGGCGACCGTATCCAGCGGATGCGCCGGATACGGCTGGGAAGACGGATACGGAGGCGGCGGATGGGGCAGCCCCTCGGAGGTGCGCGGCCAGGTAGAGGGCGTGCAGACGCGCCTGCACACCATTCAGCTGCGGCGCGACAACGGCCGGCGTGCGGTGGTGCACTTCGATTCGCGCACCGAGGTGGTGTACGGCGACCGCCGCGAGCGCCCCGAGTCGCTGGACCGCGGCGACTACGTGAGCATGCGCGTGAGCCGCGACTCGCGCGGGCGCCTGTACACGCGCCATGTGACAGTGCGCCACGAGGTCCGCGACGTCTACCGCGGGGACCGTGACCGCGACCGTGACCGGGTCGGAGACCGCGACCGCCGCCACGACGACGACGATCGCTATGACCGCCGCGACCGGCGGGACGATGACCGCTACGACGCGCGGGCTGTGGAAGGCCGCGTGGGGCGCGTGGACCGCTCGGGCCGCCGGTTCGAGCTGCGGAGCGACCGCGGTACGGTGTGGGTGACGGTGGCGCGCGACGCCAGCCGCGGCGTGCGCGACCGCTTTGCGCGGCTGCGCGAGGGCGACCGCGTGCGCGTGACGGGGCGCTACGTGGGCCGCGACCGCTTCGAGATGGAGCAGTTCCGCTAGGATTCCACGCACCGGAATCTCCCGCCGCGGCTCGCAACGTGCGGGTGGTGTAGAAGGTACGCCAAAGGCCCGCGGGAGATTCGCCGGGAAGGTTTTCGCGGTTACATTGGTGCTCAAGACACCGTTCGGGGCCGCGCCGGGATGACTGGCGCGGCCTCGCCGTCCGCTGCACTCCACCGCGAAACGCCGCCATGCACACCGCCGCCGATCATCCCCACTACTACCACGCCCAGGACCTGCCCCGCTTCGGCGAGATCGGCAAGGACGCGCCGGAGCTGGCGGAGAAGTTCTTTGCCTGGTACAACGCCGTGTTCGCCGAGGGCGCGCTTACCGCGCGTGAAAAGTCGCTCATCGCGCTGGCGGTGGCGCACGCGGTGCAGTGTCCGTACTGCATCGACGCCTACTCCGGCGACTGCCTGCAGAAGGGCGCCGACACGGAGCAGATGACGGAAGCGGTGCACGTCGCCGCTGCCATTCGCGGCGGCGCATCACTCGTGCACGGCATCCAGATGCGCAATCACGCCGATCGGCTGGGGATGTAGAGGCAGGCCCTGTGTGTAAGCTATAGCCAACAATCCGAGAAATGTTGCCTATAGCATACAATTCGTGAGTTGTTGGCTATAGCGCACATCTGACTGTCCCGGGACTCTGAATCGCACGCATGCCGTCTACGCTCTCGCGCCACCGGGTTCTGCCCACGCTTCAGAAGCGCCACGTCCCCCTCGCGTCCAGCGAGGCGCAGCGGGGGCTGCTGGCGCGCGTGCCGGTGGCGCGGTCGTTCGATCGGGCGCTGGAGGGCGCGGGGCTGTTTCCGCTGCGCGCGACGGGGATCGACATCCTGCAGATCAACGTGGGGCGCAAGTGCAACCAGACCTGCCGCCACTGCCACGTGGACGCGGGCCCCGACCGCACGGAGATGATGCCCGACGCGGTGATGGACCGCTGCCTGGAGGTGATCGAGGCGACGGACATCCCCACCGTCGACATCACAGGCGGCGCACCGGAGCTGCACAAGCGGTGGAGGGAGCTGGTGGTGCGGGCGCGCGCGGCGGGGAAGCACGTGATGGACCGCTGCAACCTCACCATCACCCGCCTTCCCAACTACGCGTATCTCCCCGCGTTCTTCGCGGAGCACGGGGTGCACGTGGTGGCGTCGCTGCCGCACTACCGCGAAAAGGGGACGGACGCGCAGCGCGGCGACGGCGTGTTCGCGGAATCCATCGAGGCCCTGCGCGCGCTGAACGCCGTGGGTTACGGAGATGATGCGGGGCTGCAGATCGACCTGGTCACCAACCCGGTGGGCACCTTTCTTCCGGGGAACCAGGGGGCGCTGGAGGCGGAGTGGAAGCGGCAGATGGAGCGGCTGTACGGCATCCGCTTCAACCGGCTGTACACCATCACCAACATGCCCATCAGCCGCTTCCTTGATTTCCTGGACGAGAGCGGACGGCTGGACGAGTACATGGAGCGGCTGGTGACGGCGTTCAACCCGGCCGCCGCGGCGGGGGTGATGTGCCGCAACACGCTTTCCGTGGGGTGGGATGGCACGCTGTACGACTGCGACTTCAACCAGATGCTGGACCTGCCGGTACATCCGGCCGCGGCGCGAACCATCTTCGATTTCGACGTGGACGCGCTGGCGAACCGCGAGATCGTGCTGGGGCCGCACTGCTTCGGCTGCACCGCCGGCGCCGGCTCCAGCTGCGGCGGGGCGACGGCGTAGTCGCGCGTTGCACGTGGAACGAGAAAGGCCGGCATCCCAAGCGGGGTGCCGGCCTTTTCTCATCAATCACCCGGAAGCGTGGCGGGTGAGTGTCAGGGGGACTGGCCGAGCGTGGCGATGCGCTCGGTGATGCGCTGGATGGCGGGCCCGTGGCGGCGCGGGGCGCGCTCCAGGTAGGCGCGGTACGCAACGAGGGCCTCGGCCGGCTTCCCCGCGTTGTCGAAGGCGATGCCCAGGCGCATGTAGGGCTCGGCCCAGTACGGCTCCAGCTGGATGGCGCGCTGGTAGGCGGCGATGGCGTCGTCCCGGCGGTTGGCGGCGACCAGCGCGTTGCCGAACTCGAACTGCATCACGGCGTCGTCGGGCGCGAGGTCCACCGCCTGCGACATGTGGTCCGCGGCTTCGGTCGCGTGGCGCTCGCGCAGGGCCAGGCGCGCCAGCGCGGCGCGGGCCGGGTACATCGACATGTCCTCTTCCAGCGCGCGCTCCCACGCCCGCCGCGCCTCGGCGGTACGGCCGCCCGCCTCGTGCAGCATTCCCAGCGCGTACTCGTGCATGGCCTTGGACTCGTAGTAGCCCATGACCACCTGGTCTTGCGTCCGCAGCGTCTGCAGCAGGTGCCCCAGCTCCACGGCGGCGCTGTCCAGCTCCCCGGCGCCCGCGAACGACAGCGCGCGCCACTGCCGCCAGCGAACGTTCTGCACGGGGTTGGCGCGCACCACCCGCCCAAAGCCGGCGGCGGCCTGCGCAAAGTCGCCGCGGCCGTAGTTCATGAAGGCAGCGGAGGCGCCGTCCCAGCGCATCTCGCGCCCCATCCGCGACCACAGCGCCGCCTCGAACCCGCGGTGCACGAACGGGTTGCGGTAGTACGACCGGCGCCGCAGCGCCTCGTTGGCCAGCACGTCGGGGCGCTCGAACGTCGCCTTTTCCTCGTACACGTACGACAGCCACAGCCCCCAGTCGCGCGAAAAGAACGCGGCCCACTGCGCGAACAGCGGCTCGGCGCGCGTGGGGTCCAGCCGCGCCGCCCAGTAGAACGCCGCCGCGGCGCGGCCCGGAAAGCGCTCGAACTGGCTTTCGCCCTGGTCGAAGTACGCTTCCCAGTCGTTGGGATCGGCGCCGCGCCCCAGGCTGGGGCGCTCCGGCTCCGGCTGCTGTGCGTGGACGGGCGCGGCGGCGGCGAACGCGGCGATGAGCGGGATGAAAAACAATCGGCGCATGGGCGGATGTAGGAAAGGCGAAAGTGGGGGAACTCGAAAGGTCGGAATCCAAGATCCGGCCGGGCGGCGGTCAGCCGCCCGCCTGGAGGGCGGCCAGGCGCTCGGTGGCGATCCGGATTTCCTGTGTCTGGCGGCGCGGGGCGCGGTCCAGGTAGGCGCGGAGCGCCGTGATCGCCTTTTCGCTCTGGCCCGCGTCGTCTAGCGCCATCCCCAGCCGCAGGTAGGGGTCGGCCCAGTGCGGCTCCAGCTGCGTGGCGCGCAGCCAGGCGTCCGCGGCCTCCGCGCGGCGGCCGGCCATTAAAAGCGCGTTGCCGTACTCAAAGTGCATCACGGCGTCGTCCGGGGCGATCTCCACCGCCTGCGCCATGAGCTCCACGGCCTCGGCGGTGCGCCCCTCACGCAAGGCCAGGCGGGCGAGCTCGGAGCGGGCGGGGTACATCGACAGGTCCTCCTCCAGCGCGCGCTCCCACGCCCGCCGCGCCTCCACCGGATGGCCGCCAACGCTGTACAGCATTCCCAGCGCGTGCTCCAGCATGGCCTTGGACTCGTAGAGCTCCTGGACCTGCGCCTCGTCCTCCGCCCGCAGGGTGGCGAGCAGCTGGGTGATCTCCACCGCGGCGCTGTCCAGCTGGCTATCGCCCACGAACGCCAGCGCGCGCCAGAAGCGAAAGCGGGCGTTGCGGACGGGGTCGGCGCGCACCACGCGCCCGAAGCCCGCCGCGGCCTGATCGAA
Source organism: Longimicrobium sp. (assembly GCA_035759295.1). GTDB lineage: Bacteria > Gemmatimonadota > Gemmatimonadetes > Longimicrobiales > Longimicrobiaceae > Longimicrobium. The sequence continues at coordinate 5,748 of DASTVC010000604.1, forward strand.
ATCCGCGGCGCCGTAGCTCATGAAGGCACGTGTGGCGCCGTTCCAGCGCAGCTGTGCGTTCATCCGCGACCACAGCGCCGCCTCGAAGGCCCGGTGCACGAACGGGCTGCGGTTGAACGCCCGGGTCCGGAGCGCCTCGTTGGCGACCATGTCCGGGCGCTCCAGGATCCGCTCTTCTTCCTCCACGTACGCCAGCCACCGGGAGTGGTCCTGCGCCAGGTACGCCGCCCACCGCGCGAACAGCGGCTCGGCGCGCCTGGGGTCCAGCCGCGAGGCCCAGTAGAATGCGTCCGCGGCCCGGTTGGGAAAGCGTTCGAAGTTGCGGGTGCCCTCGTCGAAATACGCTTCCCAGTCGTTGGGATCGGCGCCGCGCCGCAGGGCGGGGCGCGGCGGCTCCGGCTGGCCCGCGGCGGTCTCGGGAGCGGCGGCGGCGACGCACGCGACCAGCGCAAGAAAGAAAAGCCTTCGCATGAAAAGACGGCGATCGTCGGACGGCGGGGAACGAAATGGCGGGGTAGAACCGACGGATGGAGAATACGTGTGTTTGCGCGCGAGGGCAACAATTGTGGTCTGCTACCGGACCGAATCAACGAGACTGCGTTCAGAAGCTCGTTGTCTGAGGGAAGGCGCCGCGCAAATCCGCCTTCATG
>DASTVC010000605.1:0-10599 GCA_035759295.1 Longimicrobium sp.
GAAGTCCACCTCCCCCAGGGTTTTTTGGGGGAGGTGCGAGCCTAAGCGAGTAAGGGGGCGCCGTCGGGCGATGCTTGTCCGAGCGGGATCGAATTCTCCCCTCTCCGTGAGGAACGAACGGGGAGGGGCCGGGGGAGGGGCACCCCGCGGACGCAGTTCGATGCGTTTCGCCGATCCGCGATCCCGATTCCCCATGAAAAGAAAAGTCTTGACGGCCTGGCTGCCTGCTAGTACACTAGCACATGCTAGTACACTAGCAGGTTGGAATACCCTCTGGAGCCGAGCCCCATGGAAGCCAGTCCCCCCCTCGACCTGGGCCGTCGCGAGCGGCAGATCATGGAAGTGGTCTACCGCCTTGGCCGCGCCACTGCGTCCGAAGTCCTCAAGGAGCTCCCCGACCCGCCCAGCTACTCGGCGGTGCGCGCCATGCTCAGGATCCTGGAAGAGAAGGGGCACCTGGGCCACCGCCAGGAGGGCATCCGCCACGTCTACCATCCCACCGTGGCGCACGAGGACGTGCGTGAATCGGCGATGCGCAACGTGGTGCGCACCTTCTTCGCCGGCTCCACCGCGGCCGCCATGGCCGCGCTGCTGGACTCGGTTGACGAGCCGCCCAGCAGCGAGGAGCTGGACGCGTTCGAGCGGATGATTCAGCAGGCGCGGGAGGCGGGACGATGATCTCCCCGGCACTCATCCCAGGAGCGGAGTGGCTCCCCCTGCTGGCGCAGCTGGCCCTCAAGTCCACGCTCATCCTGCTGGTGGCGTGGATGGCCGCGACCGCGCTGTGGCGCTCGTCCGCGGCGGTGCGGCACATGGTGTGGTGCGTGGGCGTGGCCGGCGTGCTGGCCCTGCCGCTGTTCTACGCCGTGCTCCCCGCCTGGAACGTCACCGTTCTTCCCGCATCCACCGGAGCGCCCGTCGCCGCGCCGGCCGTCTCCACCTCATCCGTCGTGCTCGACGAGGCGCCCGCCGAGGATCCGTCGGACGCCGTGGCTCCGGTTTCGGAGGAAGGCTCGCGCGGGCGCTACGCCTGGGTGCCGCGCGCGGCGGTCGCGGTCGCGGCGGGCGGGGTGGTGGCGGGGCTGGTGTGGCTGGCGCTGGGCTTCTGGGGCGTGGCGCGGCTGGGCCGGCGTGCGCAGGTGGTGCGCGACCCCGCCTGGCTGCGCACCGCCACGGACGCGGCCGACCAGCTGGGTCTGCGCCGCCCCGTGCTGCTGCTGCGCGCCCGCGGCGCGGTGATGCCGGCGACGGGCGGCCTGCTCTGGCCCTCCGTGGTCCTTCCCGACACGGCGGACCAGTGGCCCGACGATCGCCGCCACGCCGTCCTTGCGCACGAGCTGGCGCACGTAAAGCGCTTCGACACGCTTACGCAGGCGCTGGCGCAGGTCGCGTGCGTGCTCTTCTGGTGGCACCCGGCCGTGTGGTACGCGGCCAAGCGGCTGCGCATCGAGCGCGAGCGCGCCTGCGACGACCTGGTGCTGCGCGCCGGCACCCGCGCCAGCGACTACGCCGGCCACCTGCTGGAGATCGCCCGCTCGCACCGCGGCCCGCGGCTCTCCGCGGCGGCGCTGGTGAGCATGGCGCGCCCGTCGCAGCTGGAGTCGCGGCTGCTGTGGGTGCTGGACGGCGCCCGCGTCCGCGGCGTCCCCTCCGCCCGCGCCACGCTGCTGACCGTGGCCGCCGCGCTGCTGCTGGTCGTCCCCCTCAGCGCCATGCGGCCGATCGCGGCGACGGGTTCGTCCGGCGGGAACGGGCTCTTCGCGGCGCTGCTGGAGGATGGGCAGGACGTCCAGAACGATTATGCGCAGGACAGGAAGACCGACGCGCACGACCGGGCGAAGGACCGTGCCGTGGACGGGGCGGATGCCGGCGCCGACGCGTCCGTGGAGGCGGGGATGAAGCGGGGCCGCGCGCCCGGCGACACCATCCCCACCGTGGACGAGCTGGTCGCCATGCGCGCGGTGGGCGTGGACGCGGCGTACATCGCCGAGCTGCGCGCCGCGGGCTACACCGTGCTTACGCCGGAGGAGCTGATCTCCATGCGCGCCACCGGCGTCTCCGGCCGGTACGCGGCGGAGATCGCGGACGCGGGGTTCGGGCGGGTGGACGCGGAGGACCTGGTGGGCATGCGCGCCGTGGACGTGACGCCGGCGTACGTGGCCGAGCTGCGCAGCAACGGCTTCACCAACCTCACCCCGGAGCTGGTGACGGGGATGCGGGCCGTGGGGGTGAACGGCGACTACATGGTCTTTCTGCGCCGCAACGGCTACACCGGCCTTTCCGCGGATGAGGTGATGGGGATGCGCTCCGTGGGCGTGGACGCCGACTTCATCCAGCAGATGCGCGACGCGGGATACGACCGGCTTTCCGCCGAGGAGCTGACCTCGTTCCGCGCGCTGCGGGTGACGCCCGAGTTCCTCCGCGAGCTGGAGCGCCTGGGCTTCCCCCGTCTGTCCGCGGACGAAGTGGAATCCATGCGCTCGCTGAACGTGAACGCCGACTACGTGGCGCAGCTGCGCGCCGCCGGGCTGCAGGGGCTGGATGCCGAGACCGTCATCGACCTGCGCAGCGTGGGGGTGACCTCCGCGTACATCCGCGAGCTGGCGGAGGTGGGGCTCACCGGGCTGACCGCCGAGCAGCTGGTGGAGCTGCGCGGTGCCCGCGTGACCGCCGCGTACGTGCGCGAGCTGGAGGCCGCCGGGTTCCGCCAGCTTTCCGCGGACGAGCTGGTGCGGCTGCGCAACAGCGGCGTGGACGGCGAGCTCATCCGCAGCCGCACCCGCGAGCGCGTCCGCCAGAATCCGTGATTCAGGGGAGGTGGCGGCGTCCCCGCCCCTCCCGTTCCACCGCAATCCCGCGAGGTGCGCGCCCGGCGCGAGCCTCTGAACCGTCCTGCAGGAGCCAATCCATGCGCAGAATCATTCCCCGCACCCTGGTCGCGGCGGTCTTCGCGACGGCGGCCGTGCTCGCCGCCGCCGTCCTGGTCGCCCGCGAGCCGCGCACCGCGCTCGCCAGCGAGGGAATCCATCGCGCCGCGAAGGAGGGCATCCACCTCACCGCCCGCCTCACGCCCAGCCGCGCGGCGGAGGACGACCTGGAGGGGACCTGGACGATCACCCCCGACCGCCGGGACGGGCGCCTGCAGCTGAACCTGCACTACGAGACCAACGCCAACTGGGGGCGGGGGATCGACCGCGCGGACCTGCAGGGGCTTTCGGACGAAGCGTTCAACGCGGCCACCTCCACCCCGGCCTCCTTCCGCATCGTGCGCGAGGCGGGGGTGTTCGACATGGAGGGCGCGTTCCGCCAGCGCGAGGGAGCGGGCCACTTCCGCTTTCAACCGAACCGCGCGTTCGTCGCGACGCTCCGCCAGCTGGGGGTCGAAGGCGCCGACGCCGCCACGGACCGGGAGCTGATGAGCCTGGCGATGGCCGACGCCACGGAGGCCAACCTTCGCGGGCTGATGGAGCTGGGACTGGGCCGCATCGACATGGAAAACCTGGTGGAGCTCTCCATCTTCGAAGTCACCCCCGAGTACGTGCGCGAGATGCGGGCGCTGGGGATCGGCGAGACCAGCAGCGTGCAGGGGATGGTGGAGCTGCGCGTGCACAACATCAGCACGGCGTACGTGCGTGAGCTGGAGTCCATCGGCTACCGCGACCTGGACCGCCGGCAGCTGCTGGACATGGGGATTCACGGCGTTACGGTCGAGCGCGTGCGCGAGTACCAGGCGCTGGGGTACCAGAACCTGCCGGCGCAGACGCTGGTGGACATGCGCATCCACGGCGTCACGCCGGAGTACATCCGCGAGGTGCGCGCGGCCGGGTTCACGGAGCTGACGCCGGAGGCGATGGTGGAGATGCGCATCCACAACGTCACGCCGCAGTTTGTCCGGGCCCTGGAGGCGGAGGGCTACCGCGACCTTACCCGCCGGCAGCTGCTGGACATGGGGATTCACGGCGTAACGCCGGAGTACATCCGCGAGGTGCGCGCGGCCGGGTTCCGCGATCTTTCGGCGGACGCGCTGGTGGAGTTCCGCATCCACAACGTTACGCCGCAGTTCGTCCGCGAGCTGGAGGCGCTGGGGTACCGCGACCTTACCCGCCGGCAGCTGCTGGACATGGGGATTCACGGCGTGACGCCGCAGTTCATCCGCGAGGTGCGCGCGGCGGGGTTCAGCGACCTGTCGCCGGAGACGCTGGTGCGGATGAAGATCCACGGCATCGGCGCCGACTACGTCCGCCGCCGCGGCAGGTAGACGATCCCAACCTTCCGGGGCGCCGCCGCATCCCAGTGTGCGTGCGCCGCCCCCACCCGCGCCGCCGCGCCTTTCTCCCATCCCGATCGATCCGATGCATTCCTGTCGCAGAGCCGTCCTTACGCTCGCCGCCCTGCTCGCCTGCGCCGCCCCCGCGGCCGCGCAGAACGGCGCGCACTCCACCGGCCCCACGCCGCGCGTGCAGGCGGTGGAGCGCACCGTCCCCATCGTCCTGGACGGGCGGCTGGACGAGGCGGTGTGGCAGACGCCGTCCCCCGCCACCGGCTTCATCCAGTTCGAGCCCAACGAGGGGCAGCCCGCCACCCAGCGCACGGAGGTGCGCCTGGCCTACGACGCCGAAGCGCTCTACGTGGGCGCGCGGATGTTCGACACCGAGGGCGGCCGGGGCGTGCGCACGCGGCTGGCCCGCCGTGACGCGGGGTCCGAGGCGGACAACATCGAGCTGGTGTTCGACACCTACCACGACCACACGGGGCGCACCGTCTTCAACGTGAACCCGTCGGGCGCACGGTTCGACGCGGGGCAGGCGTCGGCGTACAGCGACCCCTCGTGGGACCCCGTGTGGGCGGTGGAGACGCGCATCGACTCGCTGGGGTGGGTGGCGGAGATGCGCATCCCCTTCAGCCAGCTGCGCTTTCCCCGCGACAGCGTGCAGACCTGGGGGCTGCAGGTGTGGCGCTACGTGCAGCGGCTGAACGAGACGTCCATGTGGAGCCCCTGGGGCAAGCGCGAGAGCGGCGGGCCCACCCGCTTCGGCCATCTGGAGGGACTGCACGCGCCGAAGAACCGCGGCCGGATGGAGCTGCTGCCGTACGCGCTGAGCCGGGCGTCGTACGTGTCGCCCACGGAGCCGGGAAGCCCGTTTCAGAGCGGCGACGACTACGACCTGCGCGTTGGCGCGGACGTGAAGTACCAGCTGAGCTCCACGCTTACGCTGGACGCCACCATCAACCCCGACTTCGGGCAGGTGGAGGTGGACCCGGCGTCGGTGAACCTCTCCGCGTTCGAGACCTTCTACGACGAGAAGCGCCCCTTCTTCGTGGAGGGGAGCGGACTGTTCGGCTTCGGCGACTTTTCCTGCATCAACTGCAGCAACGTGTCGTCGATGTCGCTCTTCTACTCCCGCCGCATCGGGCGCTCGCCGCAGGGCTCCGTGACGCACGACGCGGAGTTCGTCCACTCGCCGGAGAACAGCACCATCCTGGGCGCCGCCAAGGTCACGGGGCGCACCGCCGGCGGGCTGCAGATCGGCCTGCTGGACGCGGTGACGCGCTCCGAGCGGGCGCTGCTGCAGGACGGCCTGGGCGAGCGCTTTACGGAAGAGGTGGAGCCGGCCAGCAACTACTTCGTGGGGCGGGTAAAGCGCAACTACCGGGGCGGCAACACCACGGTGGGCGCCATGGCGACGTCCGTCATCCGCCGCTTCGACTCCGACCCGCTGGAGCGGCGGCTTCCCGGGCACGCCGAGGCCCTGGGGGCGGACTGGGAGATGTGGTGGAAGGACCGCACCTACCACCTGATGGGGAACGTGGCTGTCAGCAACGCGTCCGGCGACTCGGCGGCCATCCTGCGGCTGCAGACCTCGTCCGCGCGCTACTTTCAGCGCCCGGACCGGGTGAGCGGGGGGAACGGCATCTTCAGCGACGTGCTTGACGCGGGGGCCACCAGCCTGCGCGGCTACGGCGGCTACCTGCGCATGGCCAAGGACGCGGGCGACTGGCAGTGGGAAGGCGCGGTGAACTACCGCAGCCCCGGCTTCGAGGTGAACGACGCGGCCTTCCTGCAGCGCGCGGACTACGTGTGGAACCTGGCCAACGTGATGCGCGTGTGGAACACGCCCACGCGCAACTACCGCCAGTGGCTCGTGATCGCGGGCGGCCAGCACGAGGTGAACTTCGACGGCGACCGCACGGCGGCGCAGCTGCATGCGTTCACCGGCGGACAGCTGGCCAACTACTGGAACGTGGCGTTCTACACGGAGTGGTACCCCGAGGTGAGCGACGACCGCGCCTCGCGCGGCGGGCCCACGACCCGCCGCGCCGGCGGGTACCTGCTGCACAGCCGCATGAGCACCGACAGCCGCAAGCCGGTGGTGTTCTCCATTGCCGCCAACCACCTCCCCTCCACGGACGGCGGGCGCTACACGAACGTGAACGGCAGCGTACGGGTAAAGCCCGCCTCCAACGTGCAGCTTTCCATCGGCCCGTCGTACACCTTCGATCGCTCCACCGCGCAGTTCGTGCTGCGCCGCGACGACGCCACGGCCACGCACTTTTCCGGGCAGCGCGCCATCTTCGCCGACCTGGACCAGCACGTCCTGTCGATGAACACGCGCCTGAACTGGACGTTCACGCCCGACCTTACGCTGGAGCTGTTCGCGCAGCCGTTCGTGTTCGCGGGCGACTACGACCGGTTCAAGGAGTACACGGGGCCGCGGACCACCGAGCGGATGGTGTACGGCCAGGACTTCGGCACGGTGTGCTTCGACGCGCCGGCCAACCGCTACACGCTGGATCCCAATGGCGACTGCGCGGTGCCGGCGCAGCGCTCGGCGCAGGCGTTCAGCTTCGACAACCCGGACCTCAACTTCCGCTCGCTGCGCGGCAACGCGGTGCTGCGCTGGGAGTACCGCCCCGGATCCACCCTTTTCCTGGTGTGGCAGCAGCAGCGCGCCGGGGGCGAGCTCTTTGGCGACTTCGACCTTTCGCGCGACTCCCGCGCCATCTTCGAGCAGCGCCCGGACAACATCTTCGTCATCAAGGCCAGCTACTGGATCGGGCGGTAGGAAGTGCGTGAGTGCGTGAGTGCGTGAGTGCGTGAGTGCGTGAGTGCGAAAGTGCGAAAGTGCGAAAGTGCGGTTGGACGGTCGCTTCGTGTGAATCGACATCGCAGAAGACACATCCACTCGTTTCGAGAGACGAATCCCATGCGTACCCGATTTGCGGCGCTCCTGGCCGTTCCCGCCGCGGCGCTGCTGCTGGCTGCCGCCCGCCACGACGCGGCGGTGCAGGAGGACTTTCACTGGAGCGGCACCGTCGCGGCGGGGCAGCGGGTGGAGATCAAGGGCGTGAGCGGCGCCATCCGCGCGGAGCCGGCGAGCGGCAACCAGGTGGAGGTGACGGCGGTTAAGCACCGTGGCCGGCGGGGCGCGGTGGAAAGCGTGCGCATCGAGCGGGTGATGCACGACGGCGGCGTGACCCTCTGCGCCATCTATCCCTCCGGCCGCCGCGGCCGCCCCAACCGCTGCACGCCGGGCGACGAGTGGAACACCAGCGTGGAGAACAACGACGTGCGCGTGGAGTGGGTGGTGCGCGTGCCCCGCGGCGTGCACTTCCTGGGGAGAACGGTGAACGGCGCCGTGAGCGCGCGCTCCATGCCGGCGGACGCCACGGTGAGCAGCGTGAACGGCGCGGTGACGGTGAGCGCGGCCGGCGTGGTGGAGGCCTCGACGGTGAACGGCGACATCGACGCCACCACCGGCCGCGCGGACGCGGGGCGTGACCTGCACTTCGCGACGGTGAACGGCGACATCCTGCTCAAGGTGCCCGCCGACTTCCGTGCCGACGTGGACGCGGAGCTGCTGAACGGAAACATCGAGAGCGACTTTCCGCTGGAGATCAGCCGCGGCCGCTACGTGGGCGCCAGCGCCGAGGGCCGGATTGGCCGTGGCGGCCACCGCCTGAAGCTGGAGACGGTGAACGGCACCCTGCAGATCCGCCGCTCCGACCGCCGCTAGGCGACGCAGAGGCGTTGGATGCCACGAGCACCGGACGTTGACTTCCTGAGGGAGAGCCGCGCGGAGCCCGCAGCCACTTCAACCGCCTGCGCGCGACCGAAGGACTTCGCCGGCATCACGACCGGCCTTCGACGGAGTGCCGGCCCGGCCCACGCGAGCAGGTGAAGCCTGCATTGCCGGGAACTTGGGGATGTGCGCGAAAGCGTGTCATTCCGAGGCCCGCCCATACCGACCCTTCCCGCACGCCAGCGTTTGCAGGGCCGAGGAATCTACCGTCGGCTACCTGGAAGGTGGATGCGGCAGCTCGCGCGGGTCCCGTGGTCCCCCCGACGCCCGACAGAGCCGGGGTGCGGACGCCGCGAGTGCCCGGCGGTCCCGCAGGCCACGAGCAGCAGACGGTAGATTTCTCAGTCGGCGCCAAGATGTTGGGCGGCAGACGGTTCGGTGCGGCGCCTCCTTCGAAATGACAGGGTTGGGTTTTCGTTCAGAGGAAGCGATGAGGCGCGGGGAGCGATGAAGCTCTTCCGCGCCTCATCAGTTTCTCCGCGCCTCCGCGTGAACGCTTTTCCTTCACCGCACATGCTTCTGCCAGACTCCGGCCTGGCTTCAGGGCACCGGGGCCTGCGGCACGGCGCCCACGGTCAGGCGGGTCTCGCGTTCCACGCCGTTGCGGCGCACACGCAGCGTGTAGAGGGTGCCCGGGGCACGGTCCGGAAAGATGTTGCCCAGGCGTGAATCCCTGTCGTTGGCCGAAAGGATGGTGTCGTTGGGCGCCAGCCCCGCGTCACTCGCCGGCGAGCCGGGGCGCACGCTGCCCACGTAGGGGTGCTCCGGAAGCGGCTCTCCCGGCCGCCATCCCCGCATGTTGTCCATCTTCCAGCTGAGGCCAAGGTCGCCCTGCACCACGTTGGGGTCGGGCCCCACGTCGATCCGCTCCGTGCCGTCTGCGTTATCCGTAACGCGGAAGGTGCGCCCGTTCTCGTCGACCCCTTCGTCGACCACGCGCGGGACGGCGGCGTGGCGGGTGTCGGCGGTGGCGCCTTCGGACTCCATCACGCCGCAGGCGGCGGCGAGCAGGCAGCCGGCGGCGGCCGCGGTGGCCAGCGCGCGGGGCAGGCGGGGACGTGGGGCGGTCATGGCGGCGATCCTCCGTTCCAGGTGGTTGGCGCGCCCGCCCCACGACAGGGCGAGCATGGACGGCGCGGGCGCGGCGGCCGCGCGCAGCAGGGCATGCGCGTAGGGGCGCACGCCGGGGAGCACGGCGAGCACGCGCGCGTCGCAGTCGGTTTCCACGGCAAGGCGCAGGCGGCGCTGCTGCCACCACAGCGCGGGGTTCCACGGCATGGCGGCCACGGCGAGCGCCGCCAACGCCAGAAGCTGCGCGTCACCCGCGGCCACGTGCTCGCGCTCGTGCCACACCACGCGGCGCGCCTCGGCTTCGGGCGCATCCAGCAGCCAGCGGGGGACGACGATCTCCGGCATCAGCACGCCAGCCACCGCGGGCCCCGCCCGCTCGGCCACGCGCACGGGCACGCCGTACAGGCGCGCGCCGGGAAGCCCGCGCAGCCCCGCATCCATCCGCCGGCAGACCCCTCCCAGCACGCCCAGCATCGCGCCCGAAGCGACCAGCCAGCCGATCACGAAGATCCGCGCCCAGGGCAGGGAAGCGCCCTCCTCCACCGCGCGCGCTACGGCGGGCATCGCCTCCGCCGGCGCCGCGGTGACCATGGCGACGGCGTCGGGGGCGGCGTCCATCCGTGGCAACAGCCCCGGCACGGCCAGCACCAGCAGGGGAAGAAGGAGGGTGGCGGCCATGGCGGCGGCCCAGATCCACCGGCGCGGCACCCGCAGCCACCCGGCGGCCCGCTCGGCGTACACGGCGGCGGCGGCCAGCAGCACGCCGGCGGCGATGGCGCGGATCACCCACTGCGCGGTCACGGCTCCTCCTCGGGCGGAAGGCGGCTGTCCAGCAGGTCGCGGATGCGGCGCAGCTCGTCGGGCGGCAGGTCGCGCTCGCTCACCAGCTGCGCCACCAGCATGGCGGCCGAGCCGTGGAACACCTTGTCCACCAGGCGGCTGAGGGCGCTGTCGCCCGCGTCCCCGGCCTCCATCACGGGAAAGTAGCGGTAGGCGCGCCCCTCCTTCTCATGCCGCACGTATCCCTTTTCCTCCAGCGTCTGCAGCGCCCACAGCACGGTGGTGTAGGCCAGCCGGTCCGACAGGTGGCGGCGCACCTCCGTCACCGTGCCGCTTTCGTGGCGCCACAGGATGCTCATCACGTCCAGCTCGCGTGTGGTAAGACGGGGTACAGCCATCTCGACTTCCTCCGGCTACGGGTTCTCCAGTAGAACTAATAAGGGCGATGGATTCTGTCAACGGGTTTACCCGTAGATGGTGTCCGGGGATCTGAGGGGCACGTGCCGTCCGCCCGCTGGAGCGAATGAATTCGCCGCTGGGAAAACGCAAAGTCCGCCTGCGCGGACTCGGCGGTCGGGCGATATGCGGCATCCCGAAGACCGGGGCGTCCGCTACCAGGGCAGGGGCCCGGGCGCCGATCCGGGTGCGGAATCCATGCAGGCACTGA
>DASTVC010000606.1:0-12180 GCA_035759295.1 Longimicrobium sp.
GCGGTGGCCGGTGCAGCTGGCGACGCTGCTGCGGGAGCGGGGGATGGAGGTCGGCGAGCCGCGGATCATCGCGCGCACCGGGTGGACGACGGACGAGCTCTCCGCCGCCGTCGACGACGCCGACCCGCGGGGGCCGTACGCGCTGGTGTCGCTGCTGATCGGCGTGAACAACCAGTATCGCGGGCGGAGCGCGGAGGAGTACCGCGCCGAGTTCGTGGCGCTGCTGCGCCGCGCCATCGGCTTCGCGGACGGGGAGGCATCGCGGGTGATCGTGCTCTCGATCCCCGACTGGGGCGTCACCCCGTTCGCCGATGGACGAGACCGCGCACAGATCGCGGCGGAGATCGACGCGTACAACGCCATCAACCGCGACGAGGCGCGGCGGGCCGGGGCGCACTGGGTGGACGTGGCGCCGCAGAGCCGTGCCGCCGGTGCCGATCCCGCGTTCCTGGTGTCCGACGGCCTGCACCCGTCCGGCCGCGCCTACGCCGAATGGGCGCGCCTGGCGCTCCCCGCGGCGGTGGAGGCGCTGGGCGGATCTCACACCACGGGCTAAAGCTCGCGGCTATGACGGCCATAAGCCCCGCCCTGGGCTCGCGGAGCTCGCCCGGCGGGGCTTCATCCGCTCCCGTGGGCACGCCATGCGGGGTCGCGCCGGCCCTCCTGAACGCGAGAAGGTGAAGCCCCGTTCGGTGAGCGTAGCGAGCCGAGCCGGGGCTTATGGCATTTCTAGCCGCGGGTTTTAACCCGTGGTGCCGGCGGGACGCGGGGGAATGTGGGATGCGGATGCGTCTACCCCACCATCGAGTTCACCCGTTCACCCCATCACCCGTTCACCCCGTCACCCGTTCACCCCGCCACCCTCTTCCCCCGCGCCAGTGCCAGCGTGCTCCCCACGATCAGCGCCGCGCCGGCGAGCGTTCCCCAGTCTGGGATCTCGGCGAAGAAGAGGATCCCCCAGATGCCGGCGAAGACGATCTGCAGGTAGGCGGTGGCCGTGGCGGGGCCGGCGCGCTCCAGGCGCAGGCCGTTGGTGAGGGCCATCTGCCCCAGCTGCGTCGCTACGCCCACCCCCAGCAGCACCAGCCACTCCGTCCGCGTGGGCGACAGCAGGCCCGGCAGCGCCGTGGGCATCGCCGCGAAGATGGAGATGAGCGAGAAGTAGAAGACGATCACCGACGGATGTTCCGTCGCACCCAGCTTGCGCACGGTGACGTACGCCATGGCGCTGCACATCGCCCCCGCCATGCCGATCGCCACCGTCACCGGGTCCAGCGCCGTGCCCCCGCCGAAAAGGATCGACGGCCGCATCATCACCACCACGCCGATCATGCTCACGACGACGGACAGCACCTCGCGCCGCCGCAGCCGCTCGCCCAGCATGGGCACGGCCAGCAGGCCGGCGAACACGGGGTTGGTGTACTGGATGACCGTTGCGTCGGCCAGCGGCAGGTGGACGATGGAGTGGTAGAAGGCCGAGAGCGCCAGGAAACCCACCGTGCCGCGCAGGATCAGCAGTCCGCGCTTTCCCGGCGTGCCCCACGGGCTTACGCGGGCGTGGCGCACCGCCCAGGCGCTCAGGATGAAGGTGATGACGGCGCGGATCATCACCATCTCCTGCGGGGGAAGGTGCCGCCCGCCCACCTTTACCAGCAGGCTCATGACGCTGAAGCAGAACGCGCCCGCCGCCATGTAGCGCATCCCCAGCGGAAAGCGCGACGCCCCGCGCGGCTCGTCACCCTCCGTCTGGATCCCGCCCACCTCGCCCGAGAGCTCGGGCGTTGCCTCCACCGCCTGTTCGGCGCGTATGCGCCTGTCCTGTTCCGGCACGTCCCTCTCATTGCCCATGTGGATCTGCGCGCCCAAGATAGCGCCCGGCGCAAGCCCGAGTCGTGCATCAGGGTGGATTCGTCCGTTCCGAAGCTGATCCGGGACCGTGCCGTCCGCCCGCAAGGGCGAATAAATTCGCGGCAACAACGACACGAAATCCGCCTTCGCGGATTGGCGGCCTCGGTGTTCGGGCCCGGTGCAGTGCACGACCAAGCCCCGCGGCACCTTCGGACGCGGCCGTAGGGGTGTGCGGCGTTCAGGTACCTGTGCGTCCGCTATCGGAAATTGCTGTGTGAGATTCGCAAAGGCATCGTCCGCATCACCTGACCCGTGGAGGATGGATGGACGAGATCCGCACGCCGCCCGTGGAGCGCCTGCCGGACCTGCGGCTGCCCTCCGCGTCCGGCGGCGCGCCCGTCCCGCTGGTGCAGCCCGGCGGCCGCCGGGTGCCGGTGATCGTCGCCGTCCACGCCGCGGACTGCGCCGACTGCCGTGCGTTCGCGCAGGCGCTCGCCGCGGCGGAGGCGGAGCTGCGCGAGTGGGGTGCGCACGTAGTGGTCGTCGTCCCGGGCGAAGTCGATGAGGCGGCGCGCTTCGCGGATGGCGCCGGAGTGCCGTTCCCCGTGGTGGCGGATGCCGACCGCAAGCTGTGGACGCGCATGGGGATGGAGGGCGCGGCCGCCATCGTCGCGGACCCGTGGGGCGAGGTGCGGATGCGGCACGCGGCGGGCGCGGCCCACGAACTGCCTGCTCCCGCGGAGCTGGTGGACTGGGCGCGCTTCGTCGCCATCCAGTGCCCCGAATGCGAGGGCGAGGCGTTGTGAGCCCGCCATAATCGAACGAGAAAAGGATGCAGATGCGTGTGATGGGGATCGCCGGCAGCATCCGGCGCGGGTCGTTCAACCGGGCGCTGCTGCAGGCGGCGGTGGAGCTGGCGCCGGAGGGAATGCGGATCGAGCCGTGGGACCGCCTGCGCGAGGTGCCGTTCTACGACGCCGCGCTGGATACGGACGAGCTGCGGCCTGAGCCCGTGACGGACCTGAAGCGCGCGATCGCGGAGGCGGATGCGCTGCTGATCGTGACCCCGGAGTACAACTACAGCATCCCGGGCGTGCTGAAGAACGCCATCGACTGGGCGTCGCGGCCGGGCTACAAGTCGGTGTTCGTCGGCAAGCCGGCCGCCATCATGGGCGCCAGCGGCAGCGCGATGGGCACCGCGCGCGCCCAGATCCACCTGCGCGAGGTCATGTACGCCACCCTCACCCGCGTGATGCCGCACGCCGGCGTGCTGGTGAGCCTCGCCCCGCAGAAGTTCACGGACGGCCGGCTCTCGGACGAGACGACGCGGACGTTCGTCGCGGCGTTCCTGCGGGATTTCGAGGCGTACGTGAAGGGGTAGAGGGTTGACGGGAGTGACGGGGTGATGGAGGCAACGATTTGCCCGCAGGCCACCACGGGTTGAAACCCGCGGCTGGAAATGCCATAAGCCTGGTCTTTGCTCGTTCCTCGCAAAACCGGGCTTCACCCACTCGTGTGGGCAACGGCCGGCGCGCGGCGATGGCGCTCCGATCTCGCCAACGAACCTCGGACCCACGGCGCACGAGAAGGTGAAGCCCCGCCTGGGGAGCTCTGCGACCCTTGGGCGCGGCTTATGGCCTTTCTAGCCCCGGGTTCATCCCGGGGTGGAGGTACGCCTCACACCCCCCCATCGCGCCCCAGCCTTGCCGAACCGCGCGCGGACGCGTATCCCAAGTCAGCCGCGGGAGGCACCGGCGGCAATCACCTCGGACGGGGCCAGGATGAAGCCGTTCCTGATCGGCATCGCGGGGGGCACGGGGTCGGGAAAGACCACGGTGGCGCGGCGCATCTTCGATTCGCTGCACCTGGACAGCGCCGCCTTCATCGACTACGACGCGTACTACAAGGAGCTGGGGCACCTGTCGCTGGAAGAGCGCGCGGCCATCAACTTCGACCACCCCGACTCGCTGGACAACGACCTCATCGTGCACCACCTGCACGAGCTGATCGCCGGCCGCCCCATCGAAAAGCCCGTCTACGACTTCGCGCGCCACACCCGCGCCGCCGAGTCCATCCCCGTGCGCCCGCGCGACGTGATCCTGGTGGACGGCATCCTCCTGTTCGCCGAGCCGCGCCTGCGTGAGCTGTTCGACCTGAAGATCTTCGTGGATACGGACGCGGACGTGCGCTTCATCCGCCGGCTGCGGCGCGACATCGAGGAGCGCGGGCGCACCATGGATTCCGTCATCGAGCAGTACCTGACGACGGTGCGGCCCATGCACTTCGAGTTCGTGGAGCCCACCAAGCGCTACGCCGACGTCATCATCCCCCGCGGCGGCCAGAACCGCGCGGGGATCGACGTGGTGGCCGCCCGCATCCGCGAGCGGCTGAACGAGAAGGCACGTGACGAGGGAGGCGCCGATGCGTAGCGGCGTGGTGGACCTGGATCATCCGGAGAACGCCCTCGTGCTGCGGCGCCTGGCGCGGAGCGGGCGCGGCGCGGCGCCGGACC
Organism: Longimicrobium sp.; assembly: GCA_035759295.1. Lineage (GTDB taxonomy): Bacteria > Gemmatimonadota > Gemmatimonadetes > Longimicrobiales > Longimicrobiaceae > Longimicrobium. Next base: position 4,361 of record DASTVC010000606.1, read on the forward strand.
TGGCGCCGGACGAGGTGGCGGACCAACGGGGGCTGGGCGTCCATCCGGACCTGATGTACGACTTCTGGAACATCCTCACGGAGGGGATTCCGGACGCGAAGCGGTGTGCCCGCGTCGTATACGGCAAGCCGGTGCTGGCGTCGCCCGTTTCCGGCGTGATCTTCGGGTTCGCGGGGGGGACGCACACCGTCGCGTTCCGGCTGCCGCCCGCGGACCGCGACGCGGCGCTGGCCGCGGGGGCCACGCGCATCCTGCACTTTCGCGCCCACCCCGAGATCGACATCCCCGCGTCCACCGACGACATCACGGAGCTGGGCGAGGCGTGGGTGTTCTGCGACGCGGCGGGTGACAAGAAGCGCTGGTGCGCGGCCGCGCGCGCCTTTGCCGACGTGGCCGCGTGATGCGTCGCGCGGAATCCGGAGGCCGCAGGTCTTTGGCAGGTCGCGGAAAGGCTGATTGGTGATGGAGATCCAGGACCGCGAAGCGCTGGACGCGTTCTTCGCCGGCCACGACGACTCGCGCCGCATCTTCGACGCGCTGCACCGGGCGGTCGCCGCGCTGGGCGAGACGGAGGTGCGTGTGGGCACCAGCCAGGTGGCGTTCCGCCGCAAGCGGCCGTTCGCGTGGGCGTGGCGGCCGGAGCAGTACCTGGGACCCGGCCGCCCGCCGCTGGTGCTGACCGTAGGCCTGCGCCGGCGCGACGGGTCGACGCGCTGGAAGGAAGTGGTGGAGCCGGCGCGCGGGCGATTTACGCATCACCTGGAGCTCCACGCCCCCGAAGAGGTGGACGAACAGGTGCGCGGCTGGCTGCGCGAGGCGTGGGAGCGGGCGGCCCCGCCGCCTCCGGCCGATCCGGCGGTCGAAGCGGACTAGGCGTCCCCTGGCGCCTGCAGCCGCGCGATCAGCGGCGGCAGTTCGGGGATCTCCGCCAGGGCGCGCTGCTGCGCCTCGAGCGCCAGCTCCAGCGCGCGGCGGCGGAGCGCGTCGGCGGAGGCCGCATCGCCGGCGGCGCGGTGCACCTCTGCCTCGGCGGCGGTGACCTCGGCCCAGGCGGCCAGCACGAGGGGATCGTTCACCATCTGCGCGGCGGTGGCGGAATCCAGCCGCTGCACCACGTCCGCCATCGGCCCCAGCAGCGTGGCGAGCGATTCGCGCGCCTGGGCCAGCAGCTCCGCGGCGTTTTCGTTGTCGCGCACCTTGCCCATCAGCGCCTCCACCATCTGGCGCATCTGGGCGATCATGCGGAGGATGTAGTCCCGCTTCTCCGATGAGGTGAACATCGTCCGGGCTCCAAGGGTTGAGGCAAGGGTATCGGGATCAGGATACGTCGCCGTGCCGCTGCGGCAAATACCTGCCAATCCAGCGGTCTCATCCGACTCGTGAGGGGATGATGGACGAAGACCTCGACGGCATGTCGCGCGAGGCGCTGATCGCCGAAGCCGGGAAGCTGCGGCAGGGGATCCGCGCGCACCGCGACAGCACGGGGCAGGAGCTCTGCTGGCACCACCCCGCGCTCTGGGCGCTGCTTCCGGAGCGGACGGACCCGCTGCCCACCGTGCCCGAGTGGCCGCAGTTCATGCGCGGCTGCGTGCGCTACCGCCAGTCGCTGGACGAGCAGGCGCCCCACGCGCCGCGCTCATCCGAAGCGTACGAGTCGCCCGCCTCCCGAACCAATGCGTAAAACCGTGGATCTGTGGAGGTAGCGGCTGGAGGGCCGAACCCGGTGCTGATCGACAGGTTTGCCGAGGCGGGTGTGCGCATGGGCGCCGGCTGTCCTGCCAGTATGCTGGATGCGTTCGAGGCGCGCACGGGCCGCGTGCTGACGGCCGACCTGCGCGCGTTTCTCGGCGCCGCCAACGGGGTGGAGTGGGACGACGGGTTCTGCTTCTGGCCCGTGGAGGCGTTCGCGCCGTTCGACCCGGTGGCCGAGCGCTACGCGCCAGGCTGCCCCCGACCGTCGGACGCCGGATCGTACTTCGTGTTCTGCGACTACCTGCACTGGTCGTGGGGCTACGCCATCCGGATGGACAGGCCGGAGGACGTGGAGGGTGGCAACGAGGTCGTCCCCATCGGCATGAACGAGATGTTCGCGGTCGCGGGCTCGTTCGCGGAGTTCGTGGAGCTGTACCTCGCCGGATCCGACCGTCTGTATCCACCTGGCTGATTTCAGAATCCGTCCAATGAAGGCACTCCGCGAGTTCGACATCGTCCGGGTCCTGGGTTTTCGCCCGGGGGCCTACCTGGACCTGCCAGACCTCCGGCCGCCGCGGATCGGCGAGACGGGGACCATCCTCGACATCCGCGAGAATGGCACCGGCGGCCGGGTGTACACCGCCGAGATGGTAGACGACGATGGGTGCAACGTGTGGCTCTGCGATTTTCTGGAAGGGGAGCTGGAGTGGATCTCCAGTCCTGGCGACGGAGCCGTAGAGTGAGCCGCGGCTGGATCGCGCTCGCGCGCGGGCCGCTGGCGCTGCTACTGCTGGCCGCCGCCACGCTATCGGGGTGCCGGCGTGTCGGCAGCGGGGACGTGGTGGGCCGCTACGTGCTGAACGCCGGCGAGGGCAGGGACGTGCTGGAGCTTCGTCCCGACCGCACGTATCTCCACCGCTACACCGCGCGGACCGGCGCGGTGGTGGTGGACAGTGCGTCGTGGGAGCTGGTGAGACAGGGCGGGGCGTGGGTCCGGCTCGACGAGTTCGCGGACTACTACGGCCATGAATCCTATCCGCGGCAACCCCTGGTCCGCGGCTCGCGGATGGTGGAGGTGGGGATGGGATGGGGCGGGGGTGTGGGGCTGATCGCCGACCGCAGAGCGGGGCTGCGGTACGTGCGGGAAGAGAGCGCCTCGACGGGGTGGTGAGCCGCCGGCAGGACGGACGTAGGATGAACGGCGGCCGGCCGGGGCCGCGAGATGCCCCCCTTTCCATTCGATGGATGATGATCTGCCCCTTCTGCGAACAGGGACGCGTGTACCGGGTCCGGCTGACCGCGTTGGATCAGGTCGGGTTTCTGTGTGAGGAGTGTGACGCGCTGTGGTTCGATCAGGCGGCGGTCGCCCGCGATTCGTACGTGGTTTTCGAGACGTACATGCGGTCTCACGGCCGTCCCGGGCTCTGGTCGGAGGTGGAAGTGCTCGAACGAGAAGTGTCTTCGAAACAGGGATCTGATCCCACGGCGCTCCCGGACAGCTAACGCGAGATGAACACCACAACACTAACGCCGGACGAGGCCACGATCACCGTCTCGCTTACGGAGCTGCATACGCTCAACAACGCGCTGAACGAGGTGTGCAACGGGCTGCACATCGAAGAATTCGCGACGCGGATGGGCGTGGAGCGGGAGGAGGCGGCGGCGCTCCTGGAACAGATCCACGCGCTCATCGGCCGCATGCGATGAGGTATCGCGCCACCGCCCTGAGCCTGGATTCAGAATCACAGGTGGTCGCGGCAGCCTGGGGCTACGAGCTCGCCCTGTCGCAAGAGCCCCGCGACGTGGGCCTGCGGCTGGATCTCGCCGCGCTCTACGCGGTGGTGAACGACACGGGTTTTTCCGCGGCACACCATCTGGATGCGCGCTTCGTCGACGCTGCGTACCCCCGGGCCAGGGAGCTGCTGGAGCAGGGGCTGGCCCTCTACCCCGGGCACCCCGAGTTCCACGCCTTGATGTACCACCTGGATGAACGGGTGCTGGGACGGCCCATCCAGCCAGAGCGCCTCGAAACACTCGCGTCCGATCCGCGCGCGGAGTTCGCGCGGCTCCTGCTGTACGTGGAGTCCGGCAGGGAAGCGCACCGGAGCTCGGCAGAGGCCACGTTCCGGGACGCCGCGCCGGGGCGGACCGCACGCCAGCGCTACTACATGTCGTTCGCCCCCGCTTCCTTGCGAGGCGGGCGGCAGGCCGGATGACGCGGACGGCGCCGCCGCCGTCCTGAAGGAGCGGGCCGTGGATCCGGGAATCCGCGGCCCGTGCTCGTCATCTCCCGGACACGCACGAACGCTGGCTTCGTGGGGGAGGCGCCGCACCGCAACTCTTTCGTACGGCGCAGCCTGGCGCTGCCTGAAGGATCTCGCCGGCATCGCCGGGGGCTGGTTTCGATACTCGACGGCTGCCCCCAAGCGGTGGAGAGAAGATCCTCCGGTCGCGCGCAAGCAGTTGGGTGGATTGATGTTCCGTGCGGCGCTCCCTCAGGGAGTCAACGCTGGGGTAAGGGCTTGGCCACACCTCTGACAATCCCGCGATGACCGGGGTGAGATCGGGCGGACCCGCGAAGAGGCTTGACACGCACGTGACGGAGCCGTATCTCTGGAAACGTTTTCATGAAAACGTTTCCACAATCGATTTGCTCATCCTCTGAGCATAACCCGTGGACCGGCGGGCGATCTGTGAGCATCACCATCCGCGACGTGGCCCACCGGGCCGGCGTATCGGTCACCACCGTCTCACGCGCACTCAACGGCACCGGGCCGGTGAGCGACGACGTGCGCCGCCGCGTCGAGGCGGCGTCCGCCGAGCTCCGCTACCTGCCGCACGGCACCGCCCGCAGCCTGATCACCCGCCGCACCGACGTCTTCGGCGTGGTTCTCCCCGACCTGTTCGGCGAGTTCTTCAGCGAGGTGATCCGGGGGATGGACCCGCAGGCGCAGCAGCGCGGCTACCACCTTCTGCTCAGCGGCTCGCACGACGGGCGGCGCGAGATCGAGTTCGCCGTGGGCGCCATGCGCGGCCGCGTGGACGGGATGATCGTGATGTCGCCCGACGTGGGCGGCGCCGAGCTGGAGGCCTGCCTCCCCCCCGACGTCCCCGTCGTCCTCCTCAACTGCGACGTCGCGGGTACCGGCTTCAACGCCATCAACGTGGACAACTACGGGGGCGCGCTGGAGATGGTGCGCCACCTGATCGCCCTTGGCCACCGGCGGATCGGCATGATCACCGGCGCCGCGGCCAACTTCGACGCCCGCGAGCGCCTGCGCGGCTTTCGCGCGGCCATCCAGGAATCCGCCGGCGCCGTGGAAGGCGTCGAGGCGGACGGCGACTTTACCGAGGCTGGCGGCTACCGCGCGGCGGCGGAGCTGGCGGGGGGATCCAATCCGCCGACGGCCATCTTCTGCGCCAACGACTCCATGGCCGTGGGCGCCATCAGCGCCCTGCGCCGCGCCGGGCGGCGGGTGCCCGACGACGTGGCGGTGGCGGGGTTCGACGACATCCCCATCGGCCGCTACCTGAGCCCGTCGCTCTCCTCCGTCCGCGTGGACGTCAACCGCATGGGCGCCCGCGCGGTGGAGCTGCTGTGCCACGCCATCGCGGGCGACGCGCCCCCCGCGCAGGAGCTGCTCGAAACGAAGCTGGTGGTGCGCCGGTCGTGCGGCGGCGGCACCGACGATCCGCCTTCTCTCCACGATTTTCGCTGATCTCACCCACCCCACCCAGGAGCACGCCAATGAAACCAGGATCCATCGTCCGCGCGGTCTTTCTGCTCCTCTGTCTGGTCTGGGCCTCGCCCGGGGCGGCGCAGACGACGACGGGGCGCATCGAAGGGTACGTGCGCGGCGCCGGCGGCGAAGACATCGCGGGCGCCACGGTGGTGGCCCGCAGCCCGGAGACCAACCAGCGCCGCACCGTGGTCACGGGGCAGAACGGCGGATACGTGATCGCCGGCCTGCGCCCCGGCCCGTACGAGCTCACGGTGACGCGCGTGGGCCAGGGGACGCAGACGCGCACCCTCCAGCTGGGCGTGGGGCAGACGCTGGAGGCCAGCTTTACCCTGGCCGCGCAGGCGGTGCAGCTGGAGGCCATCACCGTCTCGTCCGGCACGGGCGCGGCGGAGAGCCGGACCAGCGAGGTGGCGACCAACATCAGCCGCCAGCAGGTGGAGAACCTGCCGACGTCGGACCGCAACTTCCTGAGCCTGGCGCAGCTGGCGCCCGGCACGCAGCTGCAGAACGAGACGCTGGACGGCCAGCGCAAGACGTTCACGGCGGGCGCGCAGGGCGCGGAGCAGGTGAACGTGTTCATCGACGGCGCCAGCTACAAGAACGACATCCTGCAGGGCGGCGTGGTGGGGCAGGACGCCAGCCGCGGCAACCCGTTCCCCCGCAACGCGGTGGGCGAGTTCCGGGTGATCACGCAGAACTTCAAGGCCGAGTACCAGAAGGCCAGCAGCGCCATCATCACCGCCACCACGCGCTCGGGGAGCAACTGGTGGGAGGGCGGCGCCTTCGTGAACTGGCAGAACCGCAGCCTGATCGCGCTGGACCGCTTTCAGGCCGCCGTGGCCGACACGGCATCGAACTACGACCGTCCGGAGTTCGAGCGGCTGCAGTTCGGCGCCAACATCGGCGGGCCCATCATCGCCGACCGGCTGCACTTTTTCGGCAGCATCGAGCGCAACGACCAGACGCGCGCCGCCCGGGTGAACATCATCCCCCCCACCGGCTTTCCCGCGCTGGACTCCATCAACTTCGCGGCGCTCAACGGCGAGTTCGCGCAGCCGTTCGAGAGCTGGCTGGGCTTCGGCAAGCTGAGCTGGCAGCACCGTGAGCACTCGTTCCTGGAACTGAGCTACCACCACCGCACGGAAGAAGACATCCGCGGGTTCGGCAACCTGGAGGCGTACCAGAACGCCACGCGCTTCAACCAGGACGTGAACACGGGGGTGCTGAAGCACGTGTGGACGCCGGGCGACATCACCAACGAGGCCACGGTCAGCCTGCAGCGCTACCGGTATAACCCGGTTCCCGCCAACCCGGGAATGCCCAACCGCCTGTTCGGCTTCGGCTGCTGCGCGGTGCTGGGGAGCAACGTGAGCAACCAGGACTTCAACCAGCTGCGCCTGTCGCTGCGCAACGACCTTACCTGGACCGGCTTCCAGATGGCCGGCGAGCACGTGGTCAAGGGCGGCTTCAACCTGGACTGGCTGGACTACGACATCCAGAAGCGCAACAGCGAGAACCCGCGCTTCATCTACGAGCCCTGGTTCGGCGGGTTCGCCACGCCGCACCGCGTGGAGTTCCAGACGGGCGATCCGGACTTCGGCGCGCAGAACACGCAGCTGGGCCTGTACGTGCAGGACGACTGGAGCCCCACCAGCCGGCTGGTGCTGAACCTGGGCATCCGGTGGGACTACGAGTCGCACATGATGAACTACGACTACGTAACGCCGTCGGCCATCGTCGACTCGCTCACCAAGTACCAGGACCGCCTGTTCCGCCCGCTCGACGCGGACCGGTACTTCACCGACGGCGACGACCGCGAGCCCTTCCTGGGCGCCTTTCAGCCGCGGCTGGGCTTCAGCTACGCGCTGGACAGCGAGGGGGTGATGTCGGTGTTCGGCGGCTGGGGTCTGTTCTACGACCGCCAGCTGTTCGACCACGCCATCGAGGAGTCGTTCGCGCTGCAGCACCCCAGCTACACCCTGTTCTTCGCGCCGCAGGGGCAGGCGCCCACGGGGAACCAGATCGCCTTCGACGAGGCCTACCTGAGCGATCCGTCGCTGCTGCTGGCGCTCATCCAGGACGTGCGCTTCAACACGCCCGAGATCAAGCTCCTGCCCAACGACCTGCGGCCGCCGCGGGCGCAGCACTTCAACCTGGGCGTGCGCCGGGCCTTCGGGACGGTAGAGGCGTCGGCGGCGTACACGGGGGTGCGCAGCGAGAACGTGCTCACCTTCTACTGGGCCAACCAGGACTTCGTCTGCCCCCAGCGCTCGTTCGCGGTGGCGGGGTGCTTCGAGAACCACGGCATCCCCGGCTGGGGCACCATCCTGATGGCCGACGACGCGGGCAAGACGTGGTACGACGCGCTGCAGATCAAGGTGGACC
>DASTVC010000607.1:0-6416 GCA_035759295.1 Longimicrobium sp.
GTTGAAGAATCTGGTCCTTCGGATAACCGAGGAGTGTGAGGAAGCACACCCCGGAAGTCGAAGCTGTACCGGATCCGGAAAAGCGTGTTGATTTCCTGAGAGGGTGTTGCTGAACCTCTACCGAAGTGTTGATTTCCTGAGGGAGCGCCACGCATAACCTCAATACAGACAACCGCTTGCGCGCGACAGAAGGACCTCCTCTCCGCCGCTGCAGGGCCAGCCGGCGAGCATCGGAGCCGGCCCCTCGGTAATGCCGGCGAGATCCTTCGGTCGGCACCAAGCTCCATCCTGGCATCAGGTTACAGCGTAGCGCCTCCCTCAGGAAATCAATCGGTCAGGCTGATTTTCATCCGTCGCGCAGGTTCACGCCCCAGGAGATCACCACGACGCTCACCAGCACGACGTAGAAGAGGGTGATCCCCAGCGCCATCTGCTGCATCAGCAGCACCAGCGACAGCGCCGCAACCAGGTACAACCCCACCGTAATTGCCGTCATCACCCGGGTGGGGCGCCCACGCGGGCCGCGGAAGGTGGCGGCCATGGGGATGAGCAGCGCGGCGAACATGAGGGCCCCGAGCTGCTGCCACCCCCCTGGATACGCCAGTGCCGCCACCGTCAGCCCGAGCGCCGCCGCCACGCCGGCCGCCATCCAACCCCCGGAGCGCCGCTGCTCGGGGGAGAGGACGTAGCGCCCGTCCCGGCTGGCCAGCAGTACGGCATTGAACATCTGCGGCGCCGCCCAGCTCAGGAGGACGAAGCCGACGTAGGCGATCATCAGCGGCACCAGCCAGGGCGCCAGCGACGGGTTGGCCGCCGCCGCGCGCCGCACCACCTGGTAGCCGAACCATCCGCCCAGCAGCACCATCCACCGTGTGCGCCCGGGAAGCCGGTTCATCCACAGAAAGTAGCGCAGCATTCCCGCGTACAGCGGGTTGCCCGCCTTGAGCGCCTCCACCAGCCCCTCGCGCGCCCACTCGCCTTCCGGGTCCAGCCGCAGCGCCTCGCGAAAGTGCCCCAGCGCGGCCGTGCGGTCGCCGCGGTGCAGCAGCGCCCACCCCTGGTTGGCGTGCGTGTAGCTGTTCTCCGGGTCGCGGGCCAGCGCGCCCTGCAGCGCCGCGCCCGCCTCGTCCTTGCGCCCCAGGTGCACCAGCGCCGTGGCGCGCAGGTTGGCGGCTCCCGTGTGCTCGGGGTCGAGGGCCAGCGCGTCGCCGGCCGCCTCCAGCGCCTCGCGCCAGCGGCGGCGGCCCAGGTGCGCGGCGGCAAGGACGACGTAGTGGCCGGGGTCGTCGGGGTCGATGCGGATGGCCTGCTCCGCCGCGGCCTGCGCCTGGGCCCACCGCTCCGCCTCGATGTGGACGTGCGCCTCGGCGTAGTGGGGGAACGGGTCGTCCGGCGCCAGGCCGACGGCCGTGCGCGCCTCTTCCAGCGCCTCGGCGCGGCGGGGCTCCTGCTCCGCCAGCACCAGCGCCAGCAGGGCGTGCGTGTCGGCGTCGTGCGGGTCTTCGGCCAGGGCCAGGCGGTACTCGGCCTCGGCCAGCTCGGCGCGGCCCTGCTGCGCCAGCAGCCAGCCGCGCTGCCGGCGCGCGTCGATGGGATCGCTCATCGCGTGGGGCGGAAGGGGAAGGTCACGCCAGCCAGGGCTTTACGTCGTCGTACAGCCCGCCCTCGTTGGCGTACATCACGTAGTTGCGCGCGGTGGCGAACCACTCGCGGGTGCTGGGGCGCACGTCCTTCGCACCCTTCAGCAGGTCGTCCGTCGAGATCGGGACGGGGCGGCCGGTGCGGATGGCGTCCGTAAGCTTGCGCTCGATGGCCAGGTCGACGACGGCCTTGAGGTCCGCGCCGGAGAACCCGTCCGTCTTGCGCGCCACCTTGTCGAAGTCCAGCCGGTCCGCCGGCTTGCCGCGGCAGAGGATCTCCAGGATGGCCGCGCGCGCGGGGACGTCCGGCGGGGGGACGAAGAGCACGCGGTCGAAGCGGCCCGGGCGGCGGAAGGCGGGATCCAGGTGCCAGGGGGCATTCGTCGCCGCCAGCACCAGCAGCCCGTCGTTCCCCCCGTCGATGCCGTCCAGCTCGCTCAGGAACTGGTTGATCAGCGGCCGCCCGGCGCTGGTGCGGAAGTCGCTGCGGCGGCTGGCGAGCGCGTCCACCTCGTCGAAGAACAGGACGCAGGGCGCCTGGTCGCGCGCCTGCTTGAAGAGCTCGGCCAGGTTGCGCTCGCTCTGGCCGATCCACATGTCCAGCACCTCGTGGATGCCCACGGAGATGAAGGTGGCGTCCACCTCGCCCGCCGTGGCGCGCGCCAGGTGCGTCTTGCCGCACCCCGGCGGGCCGTACATCAGAATCCCGCCGCCGATGGGCCGCCCGTACGCCCGGTACATCTCCGGGTGCTTGAGGGGGTGGATGATCTTGAGCCCGATCTGCTCCTTGAGCGCATCCATCCCGCCCACGTCCTTGAAGCCCACGCCGGGCCGCTCCACGTGCACCGCGCCGTCCGCATCGTCCCGCGCCTCCGCGCCGGCCGGCTCGCGCTCCGCCGCCGGCCCCGCGCGCACGCCGCCCAGCCGCGCGGCGAGCTCCACGTCCGCCATCGCGGGGTTGGCCGCGACGGCCGCCTCGTACGCCTGCCGCGCGCGCGACGCCTCGCCCGTCTCCAGCAGCAGCCGGGCGAGGAGCAGCTGCACCTCAGGCCCGCCGCGCCCCGCGCGCGCCTCTTCCTCCAGCACGACGAGCGCGGCGGAGAGCTTCTGCTGGGCGCGGAAGGCCTGCACCAGCCCCAGCCGGGCGGTTGCGTCTTCGGGGTCCAGGCGCAGCGTGGCGCGGAACTCGGCCTCCGCCTCTTCCGCGTCGCCGGCCTGCAGCAGGGCGTCGCCCAGCAGCCGCCGCAGGGACGCGTCGTCCGGAGCAATGCGCACGGCCTCGCGCAGCGCGCGCAGCCGGTCCGAGGGTTGAGACATCGGGGATGAATTCAGGGTTCCGGAACAGGCGGGGCCGCCGAGAATAACCCGTTTCCGCGCGCCGGGTCAAGGCGGAATCGTCACCTTGTCCCGTCAGGGTGCAACGAGCTGGAGAGTCGGGAAATACGTGCGATATCTGGCTGCGTCGCGCGTGAGAAGGGTCATGCCCCGTACGGCAGCGTGCGCACCGATGTAGAAATCCGGCAGCGGCGAGCGACGCTCACCACCGCGCTTGCGGTAGGCGATGTAGCTTTTGCCGGCGAGGAAGGCTGCCTCCCATGGCAGCGCCTCCCGTTCGAAACGATCGGAAGGCAGGGCCTGTTCGAGAGCTTCAATGCTCGCGAAGCGAACGGAGACCTCGGCGTAGATGATCGGGTTCACTACCAGAGAGGATGTCTCGGCAAGATCCGCCAACGCGTCCGAGGACCAGTCGAACCACACGGGGTCCTGGGTGAACACGTCCAGCAGCACATTGGTGTCGACGAGTACACGGCCCATCATTCACCACGAGTGAGCGCCATGATCTCATCGGTGCTCATCCGGACCGTACCACGTCCACGCATGTGCTCGATCAAGGCTCGGCCACGGCGCTGCTGCCCTCCTCGCGCCTTCTGCAGGACGGCTTGGCCATTCCGGAGCTCCCACTCCACGTCAGTGTTGGGCAGAAGTCCTAACTCCTCGCGAATGTGCTGCGGAATGGTTACCTGACCCTTGGTCGTGATCTTCATACGCCCTCCTTAGGTGGTATTACTCACTTCGGTAATACTAATGGTAAGACTGTTCGATGACAACGATGAGACCGTGCGCAATTATCAACTGAATGCCACCGCTGTCCGGGTCGCATCTGCATACGCGAGAACGGAATTCCCTGCTGGACAACTTCGTGCAGATCAGGGCTCGCGAGTCCCAAGGCCTGGAACGGTGGGTACATCGTCAATCTTGTGGAGACGTAGATGAACGGATGGAAAAGACCGGCTGCGGCGGCGCTTCTGCTGCTGGCAAGTGCGGGATGCGCGGGCGCCGGCGCGTCGGCTGCCCCTGGCGCACAAACGTCGGAATCTGCCGAGGCGGCGATCACCGCGGAGGGGCTGCTGCGCGACATCCGCGAGCTGGCGTCGGACCGCTTCCAGGGGCGCGCCGTCGCCACGCCGGGGGAGGATTCCACGGTGGCGTACCTGGCGCGGCGGTTCCGGGAGATGGGGCTGGCGCCGGGGATGCCGGATGGAAGCTACCTGCAGCGCGTGCCCCTCATCGGCACCACGTCGCGGGTGGAGGCGATGGTGCGGGTGGGCGGCACCGCGCTCGCCTGGCGGCAGCTGGAGGAGATGGTGACGTGGTCCCATCGCCCCGATTCGCTGGTCGTCGTAGAGCCGAGCGACATCGTCTTCGTGGGATACGGCGTCGTGGCGCCCGAGCTGGGGTGGGACGACTTCAAGGGCGTGGACGTGCGCGGCAAGACGGTGGTGATGCTGATCGGCGATCCGCCCGTCCCCGACCCGCGCGACACCACGCGGCTGGACCCCGCCGTCTTCCGCGGCCCGGCGATGACGTACTACGGGCGCTGGACGTACAAGTTCGACGTGGCGGCGGAGCGCGGCGCGTCCGCGGTGCTGCTGGTGCACCAGACGGGGCCCGCCGGCTACCCGTGGAGCGTGGTGCAGAGCAACGTCCGCGAGCGCTTCGAGGTAGAGGGCGGGCCGCGGCACGCGCCGGTGGAGGGGTGGATTCAGCTGGAGACGGCGCGCGCCCTGTTCGCCGCCGGCGGCCACGACTTCGCCGCGGTGGAGCGCGCGGCCCGCACCCGCGACTTCCGCCCCGTCCCCATCGGCGGCACGGCGGGCTTTCGCGTGCACAACGCCGTGCGGCGCGTGCAGTCGCGCAACGTGGTGGCGCGCATCGACGGCTCCGACCCCGCGGTGCGCGGAGAGGCGGTGCTGTTCACCTCGCACTGGGACAGCTTCGGCATCGGGCGGCCGATCGGCGGCGATTCCATCTACAACGGTGCGCTGGACGATGCGTCGGGCGTGGCCTGGATGCTGTCGCTGGCCGGCGCGTATCGGTCGATGAACCCCGCGCCGCGCCGCACGCTGGTCTTCGTCGCGTTCACGGCGGAGGAGCAGGGGCTGCTGGGAGCCCGCTGGTACGCCGCGCATCCCATCATCCCGCTATCGAAGACGCTGGCGGACATCAACATGGACGCGATGAACCCGTGGGGGCGTACGCGGTCCCTCGTCAGCCTGGGATACGGCCAGACCTCGCTGGAAGACATGCTGGTGCGCCACGCGGCGTCACAGGGCCGCACCGTGGTGCCGGACCCGGAGCCGGAGAAAGGCTACTTCTACCGCGCCGACCACCTGGAGCTGGCGCGCGGCGGCGTTCCCGCGCTCTCGTTCCTGTTTCCCGGCACGGACTACGTGAACCCCGATCCGGGCTACGGCGAGCGCGTGCGCGGCGCGTACATCCGCGACGACTATCACAAGCCCAGCGACGAGGTAAAGCCGGACTGGGACATGACGGGGATCGTGGACGACACCCGCCTGCTCTTCGGCGTGGGGCTGGAGGTGGCGAACGGCGGCGAGTGGCCCGTCTGGAAGCCCGGCTCCGAGTTCCGCGCCCGCCGCGAAACGCCCGGCGCACCCTAGCAGAAATCAGAGGAGTAATCCGCAATCCGGAAATAGCGCACTAATCAAGCGGACGGTGTCATTCTGAGGGAGGCGCGCGCTCCGTCGCTCCAGTCGCACCCTTGCCTGTGCGCCGACCGAAGAATCTTTACGATGGGCGCACAGTCCTGCCGGCTACGTCTGCTTCGGCGCGAAGGGCCCCCGTTCCCGATAAAGATTCTTCGGTCGGCGCACAGGACTTGGGGCGTGAAGGACGGGTTTGCGCGGCGCCTTCCTCAGAATGACAGCGATCTTCTGGACGCAGTCTTCTTGCGTATGGCTCCAGCTCAGGATTCCGGAGCGGCGTCGCGGATCTCCATCTCCCGGACCCGATGGTTCTCGATTCGGTAGACGTGCTGCACCCGCTGGTCGACCAGCAGCTTGCCTTCGCTGTCGCGCACCACCTGCCGCACGGCCACGGCGATGCGGCCGTCATCCAGCGGGGTGAAGGAAAGCGGTTCCACGTGGGGGTCGATGAGGGTCCACTGGCGCGTCCAGTACTCGCGGATGCCCTGGTGGCCGTGGACGGTGCCGCCTTCCATCCCGTTGGGCCACACCACGTCCGGATGCATGGTGGCCAGCGCCGCGTCGATGTTGCGCGCGTTGAAGGCGGCGTATGCGTACCGCAGCAGTTCCGTGTCGTCCATCATGGCGATCCCATCGCTCACCGAAGGCGTCAGGCGCGGGTGACCCGCTTGGCGCGCTTCTGCACGTACATCTGCTGGTCGGCGGCATCCAGCAGCGACTCGATGCTGCGCGGCGCGGCGGGATCGTACCGGCTGAATCCCAGGCTGATCGA
>DASTVC010000608.1:0-2047 GCA_035759295.1 Longimicrobium sp.
GGGGATGAAGCGCTCCGCCGTCTGCGCGGGCTGGCCGAGGTAGCCGCGCACCACGCCCACGCCGCCCACGTACAGTTCCCCCGTGACGCCGACGGGCACCGGCTGCATCCGCGCGTCGAGCACGTAGGCGTGCACGTTGGCAATCGGCCTCCCGATCGGCGGCCGGCCGTCGGGGGATGGATCGATGGAGACCGTCGCGCAGACGGTGGTCTCGGTCGGTCCGTAGGCGTTCACGAACCGCCGCCCCGCGCCCCAGCGCGCCACCACGTCCGCGGAAACCGCCTCGCCGGCGGAAACCACCGTGCGCAACGCCGGCAGATCGTCCGCAGGCAGTGCGGCGAGAAGCGAGGGGGGAAGCGTGGCGACGGTGACCGCCTGGTCGCGCATCAGCGCCAGCAACTCGGGGCCGGCCTGCCCGGGACGCGCCATCACCAGCGCCGCGCCGCTGAGCAGCGCGTGCGCCACCTCCGCCACCGCCGCGTCGAAGGAGAAGGAGGCGAACTGCAGCACACGCCCGCCCGGCTCCACACCGAAGGCTTCGCGCTGCGCCGCCGCCAGGTTCCCGATCCCCCGGTGCGGCACCACGACGCCCTTGGGCCGCCCGGTGGAGCCGGAGGTGAAGATCACGTAGGCGGCGTTCTCGGCATCCACATCGACCGAAAGATCGCTGTCGTCCTCGCCCTCGATCTCCGCCGCCACCAAGTCCAGCGCGACGACGGCCGCGTGCGTGGCCGGGAGATCCGCCGCGAGCGCGGAGGTGGTGAGGACCAGGCGGGCGGCGGAACGCTCCAGCATCCAGCGCCGGCGCTCGGCCGGGTACGCCGGATCGACCGGAAGGAAGGCGGCGCCGGCCTTGGCGACGGCGAGCAGCGCGACCACCATCTCCGCGGACCGCTCCAGCGCCAGCGCCACGATCGTCTCCGGCCCGGCGCCGAGCGCGACCAGCCGCCGCGCGAGCCGGTTGGCGCGCGCGTTCAACTCCGCGTACGTCAGCGAGAGGTCGCCGGAGATCAAAGCCACGGCGTCCGAAGTCCGCCGCACCTGCGCCTGGAACAGCTCGTGGATGCACAGCCCGCGCGGATACTCGGCCTCCGTACGGTTCCACTCCCCCAGGACGAGGCGCCGCTCGGACTCCGGCAGCAGCGGTAGCGCGTCCACGGCCTGCCGGTCGTCGGCGACGAACGCCTCCAGCGCGCGCCGCAGGTAGCCCAGCCAGCGCTCCACGGTGGCCTGTTCGAAGAGCGACGTGGCGTACACCACGCTCCCCATGATGCGCCCTCCCGCCTCCCCCAGCGCGAGCGACAGGTCGAACTTTGCCGCCACCTTCGGCGCCGCACCCAGGGAGCCCGCGCCTGCCGTCCCCGGGCCGGAGAGCTCCGACCCGCCCTCGGACGCGCTCTGCCAGGCGAACATCACCTGGAAGAGCGCCGCGTGGGCCATGCTGCGGGCCGGCTGCACCAGCTCCACCACCTGCTCGAAGGGGATGTCCTGGTTCTGCTGCGCGCCCAGCGCCCGCTCCCTCACCCGCCCCATAAGCTCCGCAACGGAGGGCGAGCCGCCGAGCTCGATGCGCAGCGCCAGCGTGTTGACGAAGAAGCCGACCAGCCCCTCGATCTCGGTGCGCCCCCGGTTGGCGCTGGGGGTGCCGACCACCACGTCGGGCTGGCCCGAAAGGCGGCCCAGCACCGCGGCCCACCCGGCGAGCACGGTCATGAACAGGGTGGTACCGTGCCGCTGGCCAAGCGCCTTCAGCGCGGCCGTCAGCTCCTCGCCCAGGTCGATGCCGATCAACCCGCCGGAGAAGTCCTGCCGTGCCAGCCGCGCGTGGTCCGTCGGCAGCTCCAGCAGCCCGGGCGCACCGGCGAGCGTCTGGTTCCAATACTCCGCCTGCTGCCGCAGTACCTCGCCATCCACCCACTGCCGCTGCCACGCCGCGTAGTCCGCGTACTGCACCGGCAAGGGGGGGAGCGGGTTCTCCTTCCCCCGGCGGAAGGCGTCGTAGAGCGTGCCCAGCTCCCGCGTCAGCACCTCGATGCTCCAGCCGTCG
>DASTVC010000609.1:0-6721 GCA_035759295.1 Longimicrobium sp.
AATCCCAGGTCGCTCACCTCGTACCCGGGGCTGATGGTGTTCAGCCGCCCGTTCACGTTCCAGTGGCGCCCCATCTGCCGCGCCACCCGCACCGCCCCCGCGAACCCGGAGAGCGAGGTGAGCGACGTGTCCAGCTGCAGGTGGTCCGCGTCGGGCCGGGCAAAGTAGTGGTAGGGCAGCCGCTGGGTGCTGATGATGGCGCCCTGGTCGCCGCGCACGTGGCTCCCCGCCAGAAAGCCGGTGAGCGTCCAGTTGCGCTCCGCCCACTGGTGAAAGATGTCCACGCCCCCCGAAAAGGCCGCCGAGCGCAGCGACGCGTTCAGCGCGTCCGTGTCCAGGTCGCGGTTCACCGCGCCCACGAAGCCGCCGATGGCCGTCTGCCCCGCGCGCGTCTCGCGCCGGGCCCGGCCCACGAAGAAGTTGGTGAGCGGCTCGGCCGTCAGGCTCTGGTTCTCCGTGTCACCCGGCAGGCGAAAGCGCGCTTCCTCGCGCCGCGTCACCGCGTCCAGCACGCCGATGGACCAGCCGCCCTGCGTGCGTCCGGACAGCTTCATCGCCCCCAGGATGCGCGTGGTGCTGGGCACGTCGACCGCGTCCACGTTGGGCACCAGCGTGGGCGGCCGCCCGATGCGCCGCGAGTAGAACGCCAGGTTGGTCCCGTCCCCGCCAAAGCGGAAGATCTCCGAGCCTTCGACGAAGAAGGGGCGGCGCTCTTCGAACTGCGTCTCGAACGCCGTAAGGTTCACCACCGCCGGGTCCACCTCCACCTGCCCGAAATCCGGGTTCACGGTGGCGTCCAGCGTCATGTTGCTGCTCAGGCGGTACTTGAGGTCCACGCCCACGTCCATCCCGTACTCACGGTCCTCGCGGAACGGGTTGGCGCCGCGCTCCACGTTCTCCGCCCGCGTCACCGCGTACGGCAGCACCTCCAGCCGCTTGCCGGTGGGGATGCGCTCCAGCCCCGCCAGGTGGCCGAAGCGGGGGATGCCGCCCGGCTGGTCGCGCGGGGTGAACGACCACACGCTGAACTCCTGGTTGCGGGCAATCTGCCGCTCCACCTGCATTCCCCACGTCTGCACCGGCGCGGCGCTGAAGCGCAGCTGGCTGAAGGGGATGCGGATCTCCGCCACCCACCCGCTGTCGCTGACTGACGTTTCCGCCTCCCACACCGGGTCCCACGAGTTGTCCTCGCTGCCGTCCTGCGCGCGCGACTGGTCGCGCCGCACCCCCGCCGGGTTCACCTCGAAGCCCACGGCCGTGCGGTGGTCGTGGTTGCTGTCCAGGATCACCGTGAGCCAGTCCGACGCCGACATCCCCATGTCGCGCCGCCCCAGCCGCGACCGCACCGGCTGCCGGTCGTACAGCCGCGCGCCGACGTACAGCGCGCCGTCGTCGTACATCACCCGCACCTCCGTGCGCTCCGTGGCGGGCTGCCCCTCCTGCGGATCCAGCTGCCGGAACTCGGTGATGGGCGTGGCCGCCGCCCACGCCGCGTCGTTCAGCAAACCGTCGATGTGGATGGGCTGGGTGGTGCGCGTGGCCACCGCCTGGGGCGGCTCGGGCGCCGGCGTGCGCGGGGCGGCCGCGGGCTGCTGCGCCGCGGCGGGGGCGGCGCACGCCAGGAGAAGGAGGACGGCGATTTTCGTCATGCGGACATGCAGGTGGGGGCGGTGGCTGCCCGCGGTGAGGAGCGGGTCGAGCGATGAGATGCGGCGGACGGCCGGAAGGTTTGCCGCGTGGACGACTGAATGGGAACGTATGGGGAAACGGGCCGCGGCGCCGGAAGGTTTCAGGCCCGAAGGTTCTGCTATTTCTTCAGCACGTGCTAGTGTACTAGCAGACATCCGCTCCGTCAAGATTGTCATTGTGTCCGTCTTATCCCTCGAAAGCCACCGCGCACCACCCCCTGTCATTTCGAAGGAGGCGCCACACCGCACTGTCCGCTACTCCACGCTCCGGCGCCGACTGAGAAATCTATCGTCGGATTCTCGTAGCGTGTCGCGCGCCCCACGCTGGCGGACGCCATTCTACGCCCTCGCCGGCCGCGCCGACGCCGAGCGCGTGCTCGCGCAGTTGCAGGCGCTCCCCGGTCCCACGCGGTACCCGCAGGCCTCCATCCATGCCAGCCTGGGCAACGCCGACCGCGCCTTCGCCCTGCTGGCCGAAGCCGTGGATCAGCGCGAAGCAGCGCACCGGACCTGGGCATCGACCCAGTCTTCGCCCGCTACCGCACCGACCCGCGCATGGCGCCCCTCCTGCGCCGCATCGGCCTCCCCGCGCCGAGGTAGGCGGAGCGGATCGCGGATCCGACACACACATGCCAAGAAACCCCGGCCTCTCGACAGAAGACCAGGGTTTCTTTCGGTTGATCGCAATCATACCGATTCTTCGATTTCTGTGTGCACTGAAGGAAAGATGGTTTCACGCGGAGATGCGGAGGTGAAGGGAGAGGCGCGGAGGGAAAATCAAGACTCCTCCGCGCCTCATCAGTTCCTCCGCGCCTCCGCGTGATGTTGTTTCGCGGTTCCTCCGTCTGCACACGGAACCAGGAGAAATGGTATCAGGCGTGCGTGGCGGCGCCTTCCTCCGCAAGCGGCACCGCGGCCGCGAGCGCAATCACCTCCACCCGCACCGGCACGCCGTTCAGCGCGGCGTTGCCGGTGAGGGCGTCGAGGAACTGGTCGTCGGTGACGTCGTTGGCGCTGGCGCCGGGGTGGAGGGCGGCGACGGTCGTCCCGATCCCCGCGCGACCGTGGCCGAAGCCGTGCGGCAGGCTCACCACGCCGGGCATCACCTCGTCGCTCAGCTCCGCGGGAACCACGACGCTGCCGGCGGATGAGCAGAGGCGGACCGAGGCGCCCGCTTCAATCCCGCGCGTCGCCGCGTCGGCGGGATGCAGCAGCAGGGTGCAGCGGTCGCGGCCCTTCATCAGCCGCGGATAGTTGTGCATCCACGAGTTGTTGCTGCGCAGCTGCCGCCTCCCGATCAACAGCAGGTCATAGCCGCCGTCCACCGCCGTCCGCACGTGCGCCTCCGCATCGAGCAGCCGTGCACGCAGGCGGGCGACGTCGTCCAGCAGGGGCGCCGGGGCTGCGTGGATCTTTCCGTCCTTCGTAAAGAGGCGCGCGGGGAGGGCGGGCTTCAGCGGGCCCAGGTCGATGCCGTGCGGGTGCTTCCGCAGCCGGCGGAGCGAGAGGCCGCGCCCGAACGGCCTGAAGCCGGCGCCGTAGGGGCCGGTGCGCAGCCCCAGGTCCAGCATCCCGTGCGGCCGCAACCGGCCGAGCGTCGCACTCCGCAGCCGCGCCTTGGCCCCGCGCTCCAGCCGCCGCTGCAATGCGAGAAAGATCTGCCAGTCGTGCAGCGCACCCGGCGCGGCCGGAAACACGGCGGGTGAGAACCGGGCGGCGTTGCGTACCGAGAGCAGGTAGAACACCAGATCGTAGTGGTCGTGCTCCAGCGGCCCGGTGGGCGGCAGGATGAGGTGTGCGTGGCGAGTCGTCTCGTTCAGGTAGAAATCCACCGAGACCATGAACTCCAGCCCGGCCAGCGCGCGGTCCAGCTGCGCGCCGTTGGGCGTGGAGAGCACCGGGTTGCCGGCCGACGTCACCAGCGCGCGCACCTGTCCGGGCCCGGGCGTAAGGATCTCCTCCGCGAGCGTGGCCACCGGCAGCTCTCCCCCGAACTCCGGCAGCCCGCGCACTCGGCTGCGGAACCGCCCGTGGCTGCCGCGCCGCGTGCGCTTCAGCACGTCCACGGCGGGGAGGGTGAACATCGCCCCGCCCGGCCGGTCCAGGTTGCCCGTGACCAGGTTGAGCAGATTGATGAGCCAGTGCGCCAGCCCACCGAACTCCTGCGTGCTCACCCCGCATCGCCCGTAGCACACCGCGCTGGGCGCCGCCGCAAAGGCGCGTGCCAGGGCCCGGATCTCGTCCGCCGCGATCCCCGTCACCGCCGCCACCCGCTCCGGCGGAAAGTCCGCGGCGACGGCGCGTGCCGCATCCAGCCCCTCCGTGAGCTCCGCCAGCCGCCCCGGCTTCTCCAGTCCCTCGGCGAAGGTCACGTGCAGCAGCGCGAGAAGCAGCAGCGCGTCGGTGCCGGGGCGGATGAAGTGATGGCGGTCGGCGAGATCCGCCGTCTCCGTCCGCCGCGGGTCGATGACGACGACGGTGCCGCCGCGCCGGCGGATGGCCTTGATGCGCCCTGCCGCGTCCGGCGCCGACATCAGGCTGCCATTGCTGACCGCCGGGTTGGCGCCCAGCACCAGGAAGAAGTCGGTGCGGTCCAGGTCGGGGATGGGGATCAGCAGCTGGTGGCCAAACATGTAGTACGCGGCCAGGTGGTGCGGCAGCTGATCCACCGACGTGGCCGAGAACCGGTTGCGCGTCCCCAGCGCGCGGATAAAGCCGGGCGCGTAGAGCAGGCTGCCGTAGTTGTGCACCGTGGGGTTGCCCTGGTACACGGCCACCGCGTCGCGCCCGTGCGCGCGCTGCACGGCCCGCAGCCGCACCGCCACCTCGTCCAGTGCCTCGTCCCACGACACCGGCTGCCATCCGCCGGCGGTGCGGCGAATCGGCTGGCGCAGGCGATCGGGGTCCGCATGCACGTCGCCCAGCGCCACGCCCTTGGGGCAGATGTGCCCGCGGCTGAATGGGTCCTCCGCGTCCCCGCGCACGGAGACCACGCGATCGCTGTCCGTCTCCAGGACGAGCCCGCACATGGCCTCGCAGAGCGTGCAGGTACGGAAGTGAGTGGTGGTCATGGGCGGACAATCGGAGGATGTGCTGCACCGGGCCGCACCGTGCGTACACGGCGCCTGATGCTGAAGGTCAGGCGGATGCGTGCCCTGCGCAAGCGTGTCGCTAGTGGCCGGGGGAAGAAGGCCAGACGATGCGATGGATAGGGACGCAAAAAGCCCCGGCTCTTCTCGCGAGAAGCCGGACTTCATTTCCGTGGATCGGTGCAGCGGTTGATGCAGGGCAGTCAGACGGTGCACGAACAAAGACGATGGCCCCGCTGCCAGAAACGGCAACGGGGTCTAAGTTCTTGAATTCCAACTAAATAAACCGCCTGATGCTACGACGCAGCGCCGCTTCTTGCGTTGCAGACTGTCCGTGTCGGCGCGATGTCGCGCCGACCAGTCAACTTTCCATGGGAGCAACACCAAAAATGCGAAAATTCGTTCCGGTACTCGCCGCAGCCCTATTCACGGCCTGCGCGTCGAACGCGGCGCATGTCTATACATCCCCCGCGCAGCCTGGCGCGCTGGAATGCGCGCTCCGCACCATGGCCGGGCTGGGCTACAACCCCATCCAGGGCGGGGTCGCGGACGGTTACATCAAGTTCGACCGGTTCCGCGGCACCAACACGGGCCAGCGCGCGGCGGCCGTCATCCCCGGCGTGGGGCGCCCCACCGATGGCGACTACATCGTGGTCGCGCACGTGGCGAACACGCTGCGGGTGAGCGTGTCGGCGTACAAGATGGTGGATGGCGCTACGCGAACCTTCGGACCGAGCGGCGAGGCCCTGGGCCACGCCGAGACGCTGACGGCCACCTGCGCCAATCCCTCCACGCAACCCTCTGGCGCTCCGACTGGATCCTGAACTGGCCGGCATTCATCGCGCCGGGGAACGGCTTCCCCGTCGCGCTGCCGGGCATGATGAGAGATCCAGCCAAGTAGTTGGAGAACGCAAAAAAGCCCCGGCCTCTCTCGCGAGAAGCCGGGGCTTTCTTCCGAATCCAGGAACATCGCAAACGGAGGCGGAGGGACTCGAACCCCCAAAGGCTTGCGCCCGCCGCATTTCGAGTGCGGTGCCTTACCAGTTAGACTACGCCTCCAACGATCTTTCCGACACACAGGTCGGGACGGCCGGATTTGAACCGGCGACCCCTCGCTCCCGAAGCGAGTGCTCTACCGGGCTGAGCCACGTCCCGAGGTACTACCCATCATGGAGCGGACCGGGTGGGATTCGAACCCACGAGGGCTGTTAACCCCACACGATTTCCAATCGTGCTCCTTAAGCCGCTCGGACACCGGTCCAAGACGGAGCGGAGAGGGCGGGATTCGAACCCGCGTCTGCCTTTTGGGCAGGACGGTTTAGCAAACCGTTGGTTTTAGCCACTCACCCACCTCTCCAAACCGGTTCGTGCGCGGCAGCCCACCGCGCACGCCCCTTCCATTGCCCCCCCAGGGATCGAACCTGGACTTTCCTGAGTCAGAGTCAGGCGTGTTGCCAATTACACCAGGGGGCACCTACCCGAATTTTCAAATTTCCTAGAGCGGGAGACGGGGTTCGAACCCGCGACCCTCAGCTTGGGAAGCTGATGCTCTGCCAACTGAGCTACTCCCGCGCTCCGGACCGGCAAATCTAACGCGACCGCCGCCGTTTGACCAGAGCCACCGGTCGGATTTGAACCGACGACCGCTCGATTACGAATCGAGTGCTCTACCCCTGAGCTACGGTGGCAGCCCGTCCTGCCTGCGTTGTACCGAGTGGAGCCGAGGGGAATCGAACCCCTGACCTCTGCAGTGCGATTGCAGCGCTCTCCCAGCTGAGCTACGGCCCCGAACCTTCTGGTGCGAGTGGGCGGTACAAGACTCGAACTTGTGACCTCCACGATGTCAACGTGGCGCTCTAACCAACTGAGCTAACCGCCCGGGCAGTGGTGGGGGTAGGATTCGAACCTACGTAGGGCTGTGCCCGGCAGATTTACAGTCTGCTG
>DASTVC010000610.1:0-4320 GCA_035759295.1 Longimicrobium sp.
TTTCTCGTGCCGTTTCCTCCACGCTCACGGTGGGTCCCGACTTCACAGCGTTGATTTCCTGTGGGAGGCGCCGCTCCGGAGTCGGCTTCTACGATGGACTCTGGCGCCGACCGAAGGATCTCGCCGGCACAACCGCGGGGCTGGCTTCTGCGCTCGGATCTCTGCCCTGCGTGGGGGCAGACGAGATCCTTCGGTCGCGCGCAAGCGGTTGAGTAACTTTGGGTTCTGTGCGGCGCTCCCTCAGGAAGTCAACGTTTTCTTTGAGGAAAGAGATAACGTTGTGTGCAGTTGAAGCCCCGTTCGGCGAGCGTAGCGAGCCGAGACGGGGCTTATGGCCGTTCTAGCCCCGGGTTTCAACCCTGGGTGCCCTGGACGGCGCGCCGAACCCTGTGGATCCGCGAATTCGCCTCCTGTGGGCTCCGCCAATTCGGCTCCGTCCCACACGAAAAAGGCCCGGCATCGCGCCGGGCCTCTTCCGTAGCATCGTACCATCGTACCTCGCACGCCCTTACCCTTCACGCCGCCGCCGCAACCTCCGGCCGCGGGAAGAGAATTGCGCCGGCGCTCGTCTTCCAGCCGGACACGTCCAGCGTGGCCAGCTCGTTCAGCGAGGGCATTGACTCGCGGCCGGAGCCCAGGCGCTCCCACAGCTCCGCCATCTTCACCGGCATGAAGGGCGAGAGGAGCACCGCCGCCGCCGCCAGGTAGCGCACCATCGTCGCGAGCACCGCGTCCAGCTCATCCGCGCGCGCGGGATCCTTCGCGATGGCCCACGGCTGCTTCTCCGCCACCAGCGCGTTGGCCACGCGCACCACCTCGAACGCCGCCGCCGCGCCCTCGTGCAGCAGGTACGCGTCCATGGCCTCGCGGTACGCCTTCACCGCGCTCGCGATCGCCTCGTCCGACCCGACGGAAGACGCGGGGACCACGCCGTCGCGGTACTTGGCGAGCATCGACGTCCCGCGGCTGGCCAGGTTGCCGAGGCCGTTGGCCAGCTCCGACGTGTAGCGCTCCGTGAACCGCTCCCAGCTGAAGTTGCCGTCGTTGTCCCACGGCACCTCGCGAAGAAGGAAGTAGCGCAGCGCGTCGGGGCCAAAGCGGTCGATGGCCTCGTTCATGTCCAGCCCCACGCCGGACGACTTGCTCAGCCGCTCGCCGCCGAGAAGCACGAAGCCGTGCCCCCAGACCCGCTCCGGCAGGGGAAGCCCGGCGGACTGCAGCATCGCCGGCCAGATGATGGCGTGCAGCCGCGTGATGTCCTTGCCGACGACGTGCAGCTGCGCCGGCCACCACGTCTCCCAGTCGCCGTCGGGATAGCCCGTGTCCGTCAGGTAGTTGGGAAGCGCGTCGAACCACACCCACGTTCCCTGCTCCACCCCGTCCGACGTGGGGCGGGGGAAGGGGATGGCCCACGAGAGCCGCGCGCGGGTGACGGAGATGTCCTCCAGCCCCGAATCCATCAGCGCCAGCAGCTCGTTGCGCCGCGACTCGGGAAGGATGAACTCCGGGTTGGCCTCGAAGTGCGCGCGCAGGAAGTCCTGGTAGCTCGTCAGGCGGAAGAACCAGTTGCGCTCCTCCGTCCACTGCAGCTCGCGGGTGGGATGCAGCACGCAGTGGCCGTCCTGGATCTCGTTCTCGCGCTTGAACAGCTCGCACCCCACGCAGTACCACCCCTCGTACGACTTCTCGTAGAAATCGTCGGGGTTGCGCTCGAAGATGCGCTCGATGAGCGCCCGCACGCCGCGCTTGTGGTGCTCCTGCGTGGTCCGCACCCAGCGGTCGTTGCTCACGTTCAGCCGCTTCCAGAAGCCCTCGAAGCGCGCCGCCAGCTCGTCCACCAGCTGCTGCGGGGTGATGCCGCGCGCCGCCGCCGCCTGGGCCACCTTCTGCCCGTGCTCGTCCATCCCCATGCAGAACCGCACGTCGTCGCCGGCCAGCCGGTGGTACCGGGCAATGGCGTCGGCGCCGATCTTTTCGTACGCGTGGCCCTGGTGCGGGTCGCCGTTGGCGTAGTCGATGGCGGTGGTGATGTAGAAGCGGCGGCTCACTCGGGTCTCGGCTCCGGCTGTCGGCGCGGCCTGCGCGGGGGGCGCTGCGGCTGCGCGGGGTTGGGAAGGGTGGGGCGCGACGGCTTTTCCGCCGCCGCGTCCGGCCGCGCGCCCGCGGGCACCGCGACGGTCTCGGTCTTCAGCTGCTCCACGTCGATCGTGCGGCGCTGCCGGTTCTCGTCCTGCAGCGTAACCGTGTTGCGCCAGATGTCGATGGAGATCACCCGCTCCGCGCCGACGACCGTGCGGATCGTCTTGCCCTCGCGCGGAAAGCGCTTGCGGGCCGCCAGATAGGCGTCGTGCTCGTACGTCAGGCAGCACATCAGCCGGCCGCAGGTGCCGCTGATCTGCTGCGGGTTGAGCGACAGGCTCTGGTCCTTGGCCAGCTGCAGCGAGATCGGCTTGATCTCGCGCAGCCAGGTGGCGCAGCACAGCTGGCGCCCGCAGCGGCCCACGCCGCCCAGCTGCGCCGCCTCGTCGCGCACCCCGATCTGCTTGAGCTCGATGCGCGTGCGGAACGTCCGCGCCAGGTCGCGCACCAGCTGGCGGAAGACCACACGGCGCTCGGCCGTGAAGTAGATGGTCAGCTTGTTCCGGTCCCACTGCCACTCGGCGTCGCTGACCTTCATCTTGAGCTGGTGCTGCTCCACCATCTCGCGCGTCTTGCGGCGCACGCGCTCTTCGTCCGTGCGCAGCACGTACGCCTGGCGCACCTCCTCGTCGTCCGCGCGGCGCAGGAT
The DNA here is from genome assembly GCA_035759295.1 of Longimicrobium sp. Lineage (GTDB taxonomy): Bacteria > Gemmatimonadota > Gemmatimonadetes > Longimicrobiales > Longimicrobiaceae > Longimicrobium. The sequence continues at coordinate 2,789 of DASTVC010000610.1, forward strand.
GGTGCCGTGCGGGTCGGCCGATCCGCATTTCTGCTGCGCCACCCCGCCCAGCGACTTGATGCGGCCCACGTCACGGCCGCGATCGACCTCCACCAGCACCCAGTCGTTCACACGGAGTGTGACGTCGGTGCTGGTGTAGTATCCCCTGCGCATTCCCTTGAACGCCACTTCCACCAGGAACGCCTGTTCCTCCGGGGACGGAAGCGGCTGAAATACCGGAAGCTCGAGACCCACGGGTCCCTCCATCTATGCGCACGCCGCGGTTGGTGACAACCGCAGGCGGCATGCTCGTGAATCAAAAGGTGGGCGATGGATCAGCGCGCCGCCTGGCGCCACTCCCCCATCCCCATGTACTTCTCCCAGCGAACGCGCCGCAGCTCGTCCACGGGCAGCGGGCGAAGCTCGCCCAGGTGCCGCACCAGCGCGTCCTTGAGCGCCGACGCGGTGTCTTCCCAGTTGCTGTGCGCGCCGCCCGGCGGCTCGGCGATCACCTCGTCGATCACCCCCAGCCCCTTCAGGTCGCCCGCCGTGATCTTCATGGCCGTGGCGGCCTTGTCGCGCTCCGCCGCGCTCTTCCACAGGATCGCCGCGCACCCCTCGGGGCTGATCACCGAGTAGATGCTGTTCTCCAGCATCAGCACCCGGTCCGCCACCCCGATCGCCAGCGCCCCGCCCGATCCGCCCTCGCCGATCACCACCGCCACGGAGGGCGTGTTGAGCGCCGCCATCTCGCGCAGGTTGCGGGCGATGGCCTCGCCCTGGCCGCGCTGCTCGGCGCCCAGGCCGGGGTAGGCGCCCATGGTGTCGATGAGCGTGATGAGCGGGCGGCGGAACTTCTCCGCCAATTTCATCAATCGCAACGCTTTGCGGTACCCCTCGGGGTGCGGCATCCCGAAGTTGCGCAGCACGTTCTCCTTCATGTCGCGCCCCTTCTGGTGGCCGATGATCATCACCGGCTCGCCGTCCAGCCGCGCCCATCCCCCCACGATCGCCTCGTCGTCGCGAAACTGCCGGTCGCCGTGCAGCTCCACGAAGTCGGTGAACACCATCTCCAGGTAGTCCATCGTGTACGGGCGCCGCGGATGGCGGGCCACCTGCACGCGCTCGATGGGGGAGAGGTTGGCGAAGGTATCCTGCTTGAGCCCGTCGAGCTTGCGCTCCAGGGCCACGATCTCGCTGCTCACGTCCAGGCCGCGCTCGCGGGCCAGCGTGCGGAGGGCGGTGATCTGCTCCTCCACGTCGGCGATGGCGCGCTCGAAGTCCAGGTGGGCTACTTGTGTGGCCAAATCGTGCTTCCGTTCAGGCCCCGCCGGCTCTCCTGCTTCCGGACAAGGCACGTTGGTTCAGTAGATCCGGAACCGCGACATCAAACCCCTTCGGCCGCACTCTCCCGGGGCGGTTGAAACCGCGGCTACAACATCACAAAGTCCGCCTGCGCGGACTCGGCGGCCCAGCCGTGTGCGGCGTCCCGAGCTCCAGAGCGTCCGCTACCAGAAACCTGTCGGCCAGTTCCGCGCCAGTCGTAGCGCTCC
>DASTVC010000611.1:0-2272 GCA_035759295.1 Longimicrobium sp.
GCCCACGACGAGCGCGGCGCCGGGGAACGAGCCACGCTCGATCTGCGCGCCGATCTCCTCGTCCGCCGCCACCAGCCGCGCCTGGTCGAACACCACCGGCGCCTCCGCCGAGCGGCGCGCCGCCATGCCGCCGCTGGGGCCCGCGGCATCGCTGCAGCCGGCGACGTACAGCGCCAGGCCGGCCACGCCCATTCGCGCCGCCCGCCACCTGCCCCGTCGCCCCGCCGCTTCTTCGCGATACCGCATTCCGAATCCTCCCTCTGGAGTCCGTCGAGGCAGCGTATTGAGCAAGTCGCGTTCCCATAATCGCTTGCGAAAGAAACGTCTGGCGCGGAACGGTGGATGGATGGCGGAGAATCGGCAGCGGAAGGGTGTGGAGGTTTGACGGGGGGAGCGGGGACGCGGATTATGTCCATCGACCGAAAAACCGATCCACTCCTGATGCAAAGAGGCCGATGAAGCTCCGCGTCCTGTCACTCGTGCTGGCCGCCTGCGGGCTGCTGTGGAGCACGCCCGCGCACGCGTGGGACGAGCTGGGCCACCGCGTGGTGGCGCGAATCGCGTGGGATCACATGACGCCGGCGGCCCGCGAACACGCCATTCGCCTGCTGCAGTCCGCGCCTCCCGGCAGCGGCATCGCCGAGCTGATGCCGCGGACGGGGACGATGGAGGAGCGGCAGCGGGACTGGTTCGTGATGACGGCGGTGTGGGCGGACCTGATCCGCGATCGCGAGCACGTCGGCGCGCGCTACGCCCACTCCGACTGGCACTACGTCAACTTCTTCTGGGAGGTGGGGCCAAGCGGCGCGCCGCGCGACCGGACGGACCTGCCGCGCGCGGGGTTCCTGATCGACCAGCTGCAGCGCATCAGCCAGACGCTGGGGAGCGCGGCGGTGCCGGACTCCGCGGAGGCGATCGACCTTGCGTGGGCGCTGCACCTGGGCGGCGACGCGCACCAGCCGCTGCACAACAGCGCCCGCATCACCGCGCAGGATCCGGAAGGCGACCGCGGCGGCAACAGCTACCTGCTGGCGGGGCTGTATCCGTTCAACAACCTGCACGCGTTCTGGGATTCGCAGGTGGGCTTCGCCGTTCCGTGGGATGATGACGACGAGTCGGAGGCGGAGTACGTGGGCAGCATCGCCGAGCGGATTGCGCGGGAGTATCCGCAGTCGCGGCTGCGCGGCCGCATCCTTCCCGGGCAGTTCGAGGAGTGGTCGCGCGAGGGGCTGCGGGTGGCGCAGCGCGTCGCGTACACCACGCCGCGCAACGAGCGGGCGACGATGCGCTACCGCCGCCGCGCCTGGGCCGCCGCCGAGCCCCGCCTGGCGCTGGCCGGCTACCGCCTGGCGGACCTGCTGAACACGCGCCTGGGAACGTGACGCAGCTGTTACACGGGATGTGAATCGCGCCCGGGGTACGTTCCGTACTTCCGGGCGCGAAACACATCCAACTCCAGCGAGGAGAGCAAACACGTGTCGCAGCCGATTCACGGCTACAAGCATGACGAGGAACTCCGGGCTCGCATCCAGGCGTTTTCGCCGGACGAGCCCGGAATTGTTTTTCCCTTCTCCGCGCGGCTGGCGCGGGAGAACGGATGGGCCCGCCCCTTTGCCGAGCGGGTGGTGGGGGAGTACCGGCGCTTCCTCTACCTGGCGATGACGGCGGGGCATCCGGTGACGCCTTCCGTGCAGGTGGACCAGGCGTGGCACCAGCATCTTACCTACACGCGGTCGTACTGGGACGAGCTGTGCGGCCGCGTCCTGGGCCGCCCGCTGCACCACGAGCCGACCAAGGGCGGCAGCGCCGAGGGCGGCAAGTTCGTCGACTGGTACGCGCGCACGCTGGACAGCTACCGCGCCGCGTTCGGCGCCGAGCCGCCGCGCGACGTCTGGCCCGCGCCGGCGGAGCGGTTCGCGAGCGAGGCGCGCCTTGTCCAGGTGTCGGCCGCCACGCACTGGATCATCCGCAAGCCCCGGCTGCCGCAGGGGATCGCCGGCGCCGCGGCGGGGTTGGGCGCGCTGCTGCTGGCGGCCGCATGCACGGGGATGGGCGACACGGGTGGGATGATCGTCGGGGGCCTGCTGGTCGCGGCGGTACTGTTCAGCATGGTCAACAGCAACCAGCCGTCCCAGGGAAAGGGGAAGCGGGGTGAAAGCGGCGCCAGCGGCTGCGGTGGTGGCTGTGGCGGCGGCGGATCGGACAGCGCGGGCGACTGCGGGGACGGTGGTGGCGGGGATGGGTGCGGCAGCGGGTGTGGTGGATGTGGGGG
>DASTVC010000612.1:0-7440 GCA_035759295.1 Longimicrobium sp.
GCGGAGGACTGGTTCGAGGACGAGGTGAAGAAGCTGGCGAAGGAGCTTGCCGCCAAGCCGCCGCTGGCGCTGCGCCTGGCCAAGCGCACCCTGGCCGCCTCGCTGGACTCCGACCTCGCCTCCATGCTCGCCGCCGAGCGCGAGCAGCAGATGCGCTGCTTCCGCAGCGCGGATGCGAAAGAAGGCATCACCGCCTTCAACGAGAAGCGAAAGCCGGTGTTCCGCGGGGAGTAGGCGCGGAGGCCCCGCCCCGGCGCCGGGGCGAATGAATTCGCGGCTGGGAGAACGCAATGTCCGCCTTCGCGGACGGGTTCGTGCCGCCCGTGGACGACGTGCCTCGAAGCCCCGCGCAGTTTGCGGGCTTCGTGCTTTTCCAGCCGCGGCTTCAGCCGCCCGGGACCGACGCCGGCCTCATCGCTACAGAAACTCGGACGCCGCGTTCGGCTGGCCTTCCGCGAAGCGCGAGGGGCGGAGGGGCTGGACGTCCATCGACCGTGCCGATCCGTCCAGGATCATCTCGGTGAGAAGCTGGCCAAGCGCGGGCGAGTGCATCACGCCATGGCCGGACGAGCCGTTGGCCAGGAACAGGTTCTCGACGCCCGGCGCGGACCCCAGCAGCACGTGCTCGTCGGGCGACATCTCGTACAGCCCCGCCACGCACGCCGCCCGATCCACTTTCGCCTCGCGCAGCGCCGGGATCCAGCGGTGCGCGCGGGCGGTCACCTCCCCCAGCCAGGCTTCATCGAACGTGGTGTCGAACGGGTCCGCGGGGTCCGGATCGTCGGGCCAGAGCAGCAGCACCCGGCCGTCGCGCACGCGCAGGTGGAACCCCGATTCCACGAAGACCGTCATCGGCATGCACTCCGGCAGCCCGGTGAACGGCTCCGTCAGCACCACCTGGCGCCGCAGCGGGTAGACCGGGATGTCGACGCCGGCCATCGCCGCCACCTTCGCCGCCCACGCGCCCGCGGCGTTCACCACCGACCCCGCCCCGATCTCTCCCGCGTCCGTCTGCACGCTCGCCACGCGGCCGTCGCGCACGCGGAGGCCACGGACGTCGGCCCCGTACACGAAGCGCGCGCCCAGGCGTCGCGCCGCCTCCGTGTAGCCGCGCAGCATCTCCATGGGCCGGATAAAGCCGTCGGTGGGGGAGTACACGCCGCCGACCAGCCCGTCCGTGGCAATCGCCGGGTTGATGGCGCGCGCCTCGTCCACCGACACCCGCCGCGCCTCGGCCACGCCCAGCGCGTGCTGCACGGCCTGGGCTTGCAGCAGCGCCGCCAGCGTCTCCTCGCGCTCGGTCAGGAACAGGTAGCCGCAGGGGCGGTAGCCGGGGTCCACGCCCACCTCGTCGGCAAACCGCAGCAGCTTTTCGCGCGAGAGCAGCGACAGCCGCACGTTGGGCTCCGACCGGAACTGGCAGCGAAAGCCGCCGGTGGCCCGGCCGGTGCTCCCCTGCCCCGGACCCGGTGCCCCGTCCAGCACCAGCACGCGCGTACAGCCGCGCGCGGCCAGGTGCCACGCCGCGCTGGCCCCGATCACCCCGCCCCCCACGATCACCACATCGTAGCTCTGCAACGGCTCCTCCCGGTCCCGGACGGATCGATGACCGCTTGTCCGCGCATTATCTCTCTCCCCGGTCGGCGGGGAAAGAGCGGCCGCGGCCAACCTCGCGCGGAGCAACACATGTTCCGAAAAATAATTGATTTTTAATCGGATAGGTGTCACACGCGGCGCCTGCTACCTGCTCGCCAGATGTGCGAAACACCGCTCTTGACATACACTTGTTTTCCGCCCTACTGTGGATCGTACCGCTTTGCATCCCTGCGCAGACCACGGCCGCCCCAAAGCACCAGCTTCGCAGGGTTTACCTCCACGCTGGGAATCTCGATGAAGAAGCTGCAGCTCTCTCTGGAATCGCTGAAGGTGGATTCCTTCACGACCGATGTCCGTACTTCCGGCCGCGGCACGGTACAGGCCGCGTCGCTCTTCGAGCCGACGGGCTACACGTACTGCATCCAGTGCACGGGCAACACCGGCGAAACAAACTACTGCCAGACGCAGAATTCCTGCTTCGGGGGTCCGGTGACCACCTGCGGCGAGCAGACGGAGTAGTTCGCCGGGCGCCGCAGGATCGTGGAAGGATCGAAGGGGGCCCCGCCGGGGCCCCCTTCGTGCGTTCGTCTCCCGGTAGCGCGCCGCGCAGGCGCGGAAGTACCTTGGCGGTGGATGCCGTGCCGGCGGACATCGGGGCGTGAGAGGATTTCATCGCATGGGTGTGGAGCTGGGCATCATCGAAGGCTTCTACGGCAAGCCGTGGACGTGGGACGAGCGGGATGCGACGATCACCTTCCTGGCGCCGCACGGCTACGGCTTCTACCTGTACGCCCCCAAGGTGGACGCATACCTGCGCCGCCGCTGGCAGGAGGATCATCCCCGGGAAACCGCCGATGGCCTGGCGCGGCTGGCGGAGCGCTGCGCGGAGATGGGCGTACGCTTCGGCGTGGGGATCAGCCCGTTCGAGGTGCGGGACTTCGGCGCGGCGGAGCGTGAGGCGCTGGGACGCAAGCTGGCGTTCTTCGACGCGATCGGGGTGCAAGACCTGGCCATCCTGTTCGATGACATGCGCGGCGACGTGCCCGGGCTGGCGGACCGGCAGCTGGAAATCGTGGACTGGGCGGCGGGGCGAACGTCGGCGGACCGGGTGATCGTCTGCCCCAGCTACTACACGGACGACCCCGTGCTGGACCGCGTCTTCGGGCAGCGGCCGGAGGGGTACCTGGATGCGCTGGGGGCCGGGCTGGACCCGCGCATCGAGGTCTTCTGGACGGGCGAGGAGGTCGTATCCCGCGAGTACTCGCCCGGCCACCTGCGCCGCGTCGCCGAGCAGATGGGCCGCAAGCCGTTCCTGTGGGACAACTATCCCGTGAACGACGGGCAGCGGATGTCGCAGTTTCTGCACGTCCGCGGCTTTACCGGGCGGCCGGCGGAGACGGCGGAGCTGATCGCCGCGCACGGCATCAACCCCGCCCTGCAGCCCACGCTCACGCGCATCCCCGCCCTCACGCTGGTCGACAGCTACCGGCGCGGCGAGGAATACGAGTATCTCGACGCCACGCGCACCGCCGCCGTCCAGGTGCTGGGCGAGGAGCTGGCCGAGCGGCTGTACGAGGACGTGCTGGTGGTGCAGGACGTCGGCCTCGACCGCCTGGAGGAGCGCGAGGCTTCCCTCCGCGAGCGCTGGGCCAGTGTGGACCATCCGGCGGCGCGAGAGATCATCGCCTGGCTGGACGGCGAGTACCGCATCACCGACGAGATCGTCCAGACGCAGTAGCCCCCGCGCACTTCACGCGATCTTCCGCGCTCCCTCCCGCATCTTTCCCCCGCACCCAGATCCGGCTTTCCGGCCTCGAATTTGGCCGATCCGCCGGCCCTCCCAGGATTCGTCGATCCGTCGCGTCCCCATCCCGCCGAACCGCTCGCCCCCACCCTGCCGAACGCAATCCGAAACCATTGCTACGCTGAGGAAAAACCTCAGTTTTATCCTGAAATTCGCAAAACAACTGTGCCCGGAAGCTCACTGTCATTCTGAGGAAGGTGCCGCTCAAGACCGTCTTCACGCTCCAGGGCCGTGGCGCCGACCGAAGAATCTTTATCGGAAACGGGCGGAGCCTCTCGCGCGGAAGCCGACGTCGCCGACAGGATCGTGCGCCCAGCATAAAAGATTCTTCGGTCGGCGCTTAGTCCATGGTGCAATCGGAAAGGCCTGAGCGCGCGCCTTCCTCAGACACCGGCCGCCGGGACTTCTGTCGTCCGCCGTCTCCGCCCACCGGCGGGCGCCCAGGACGCCGCCGCACGCAGCCAGCTACACCCCCCCACCCCACCCGACGCCCCGAGGAGTCGTCCATGCGATTCGCCATCGAAGACCTGGAAGCCGAAAAAATCCTGCAGAAGATCCTGCACACCGCGGCGGAGCAGGCGCCGGTGGGGAGCGGGATCATCATCTACTTCGTCGACACGGTGCTCTTTCCGGAGCCCAAGGACAACCTGTGGAAGCAGATGGAGGGGAAGGTCGAGGCGCTGATCAAGGCGCGCCTGGACGAGGTGGTCACCTCCATCGCCAACAACGCGGCCACCAGCCTGCTCATCCGCCTGCGCTCCCTGGGCGACCAGCTGCGCCAGTTCCGCTACCTGACCGACGTCGCCGAGCGCAAGGCGCGGCTGGGCTTTCTGCTGTCGCAGATCGAATCCGCCGCGGCCGAGTGCGCGGCGCTCCCCAACGCGCACCTGCTCACCGCCGCCGAGGTGCTGCGCCCGCTTACGCTCACGCACGTGGCGGTGCTGATGGAGCAGAAGCAGCTGGAGCCGCACCGCTACGAGCACCAGGCCGCGCTCAACCACGCCGCCATCATGTACTCGGAGCTGGCGGACAAGCTGTACGAGCGCGCCAAGTGGTGGCGCCAGTCGCTCATCGCCGGCGGCAACGGCATCATCCACATGACGGACCTGTTCGTGGACGAGGTGCGGCGCACCAAGAAGGTGCAGATGGTGTTCTACGACCGCTTCGCCAACAACCGCTGGCAGCCGGGCGAGCGCGGGATGGCCGTCAAGACGATGACGACCGGCACCGTGAAGATGGACCAGCGGAGCGAGGACTTCGAGAACACCAAAGACGCCATGGAAAAGGCGGTTCCGGTCTACGCCAAGGAGGTGTTCGACGAGTACGAGGCGCTGTGGAACAGGAAGCTGCTCAAGTACACCCAGGAGATGCTGAAGCTCGTCGACTGGCCCGTGGTGGAGCGCGAGAAGAAAGGCGAGGTCGTCTTTCCCCGGCGCGTCTACACCTTTCCGCTGGTCCCCGCGCCGCACCGGGGAAAGACGGCCGGCGTGCTGGACCGGCTGGACCTGTTCCTGGAGCAGCAGATGGACCAGTTCACCGTCGCGGGACCGCGCTACGTGCAGACGTACCGCCTCCCCGCGGCGGAACTGGAGGGGAAGCACGGCGAGATGCACCACCGCGCCGACACCTACGACACGGCGGTGGCCTGCATCTACCTCCAGGAGCGCGGGCAGATGGACCGCGCCCGCGACCTGGGCGACGCGCTGGTGGTGGCGCTGAACCACGACGGCATCGGCGGCGGGCGCATCGTGGCCGCCACGCGCGCGGGCGAGTTGCTGGACCGCGGGCTGTCCAGCACCACCTCCATCTTTCACCGCGACGGCGGGCGGCGCGACGTGGGGAACATGTGCTGGGCCGGCCTGGCGCTCACCCGGCTGTACCACCGCACGGGCCGCTACCGCTACCTGCACGCCGCCGAGACCATCGGCCACCACATCCTGAAGAGCTGCGCGGTGAACGACGCGTGGGGCGGCTTCAGCGGCGGGGAGGACCACTGGGGCACCGTCTACCGCTGGCGCTCGGTGGAGCACAACGTGGATGCCTTCTCGTTCTTCGCCAACCTCCATCACCTGACGGGCGAGCCGCACTGGGCAGACGCGTCGGCCAGCGCGCGCAAGCTGGTCCTGGCCTGCCGCATCACCGACCCCAACAAGCCCAGCGTCGTCTACTACTGCACCGGCACCAAGTCGCCCCCCACGGCCGCCGAGCTGGACGCGATGGTGAAGAGCGGACGGCTCAAGCCCGGCGAGGTGCCGCCACCGGAGCTGAACGACACCGTGGTGCCCACGGACACGCAGAGCTGGACGGCGCTGGCGGGGATCGATCCGGGCCCGAACGAGGGGTACAGCCTGATCTACATGATGCACCACATGCAGGCGGAGAGCGCCGGCTTCTTCGGGTTCCGCTTTGCGCGCGACGGCACGGAGGTGCAGAACGAGGCCACCGCCGGCGCTGTGATGGCGCTGCAGTTGAGCAAAGCGGGGCTGCAACACGCGACGGGACGGTGCTACGACAGCCTGCTGCGCCAGATCGAACAGGCGCCCAACGGCGACGGCTACGGCCTGGTCGCCACGCCGGCCCCGGAGGCCACCACCGGCCCCGGCCTGGGCTGGTCGTACTTCAACTTCCTGCACGTGGCCTCATCCGCGTGGACGGGGCTGGCGCTGCTGGCCAGGGAGGATCCGGGCGCCAACCCCTACGCCCCGCTCTCCACCATCCGCACGGCCTGACCGCGACGGGTGCGGATGGGGGATGAGAGGACGCGGAGCACCGTGCTTCGCGTCCTCTCGTCCGTCCTTCCCGGCGATTCCGCAACACCCGTGTGCTCTGGCGAAGGCGCGTGCCGGATGGCATGTTGTGCGGCCATTTCGATGACCCGCATCAACCCGGATTCTACGATCCAGTGGCAGACGACCAGACGATCAGCCGCGTCGCCGTGCTCGGCGCGGGAACCATGGGGAACGGCATCGCGCAGGTGTGCGCCATGGCGGGCTACACCGTCGCGCTGCACGACCCGCAGCAGGGCGCCGTGGAGCGCGCGCTGGGCACCATCCGCGGCAACCTGGACAAGGGCGTGGAGCGCGGAAAGGTGACCGCCGAAGCACGCGAATCGGCGCTCGGCAACCTGCGCGACGCCGCGGATCTGCACGCCGCCGCGGCGGACGCGGACCTGGTGATCGAGGCCGTGCCGGAGCGGATGGAGATCAAGACCAGCCTGTTCGCGGAACTGGACCGCATCACCCCCGCACACGCGATCCTGGCCACCAACACCTCGTCGCTCAGCATCAGCCGCATCGCGCAGGCGACGGAGCGGGCAGAGCGCGTGATCGGGCTGCACTTCTTCAACCCTGTGCACATCATGAAGCTGCTGGAGGTGGTGCGCGGGGCGGATACGTCGCAGGAAACGGTGGATGCGGCACTGGAGTTCGCGCGGCGCATCGGCAAGGAGCCCATCGTGGTCACCGACACCCCGGGATTCGCGTCCTCACGGCTGGGCATTGTGCTTGGGCTGGAGGCCATGCGGATGGTGGAGCAGGGCGTCGCCACGCCGCAGGACATCGACAAGGCCATGGAGCTGGGCTACAACCACCCCATGGGCCCGCTCAAGCTGACGGATCTCGTCGGCCTCGACGTCCGCCTGGGCATCGCCGAGTACCTGCACGGCGAGCTGGGCGGCAATCAGTACCGCCCGCCGGAGCTGCTGCGGCGAATGGTGGGCGAGGGCAAGCTGGGGAAAAAGAGCGGGCAGGGATTCTACGACTGGACGCAGGAGGGCCGGTGAGCCTGTACGAGACGCTGCGGGTGGAGCAGGACGGCGCCGTCGCCATCCTGACCATCGACCGCCCGGAGAAGCGCAACGCGCTCAGCGGCCAGGTGCGCGCGGAGCTGGTCGCCGCCCTCGACGCCCTGCGCGACGACGGCCTGGTGCGCGTGCTGGTGATCACGGGCGCGGGCGACAAGGCCTTCGTCGCCGGCGCCGACATCGCCGAGTTCGCCGACCGCACCCCGCTGGAGCAGCGCGCGACGATGACCGGCCGCCG